>CAZZVZ010000128.1:0-8183 GCA_964657655.1 Gammaproteobacteria bacterium
TCGCTGAGCGACCAATTTCAAAACGAAATCGCCTGCGGGGTGCCCGTAGGTATCATTGATACGCTTGAATTTGTCGAGGTCGATGAATACCAGTGCCAGCATGGAACTCCGCCTGGCTGCCTGCGCGATGCCATGCGACAGCCTGTCGTCCAGTAGCGAGCGATTCGCCAGCCCCGTTAGAGGGTCATGCAGGGCTGCGGCTCGCGCAGCTTCCTCTTCTGCTTGAGATGCGACGAGCCTTTGCTCCAGTTCCTCTCTTCCAGCCAGTTGCTCTGCGAGTACGGTATTGACCGTCGATAGATGCCCGGATGCTTCGTTGACTTTTTCTTCCGCCGTCTGACTCTTGTCAAGCGCCGCCTGAACCGCTGGCGCAGAGGAGGACGATTGCAACTCGCCGCGCAATATTACATTTACGTCTGCCAACTCCTTGGCCGACTCAGCGACCAGTTCCTCGGCCAAGACGCTCTTATCAAGAGTCTTCTCGAAGTCAATGCCCGCGCCTTGCTCGCGCTCATCTTCATGCTTTACCGTCACTGAAGGCCTTTCTGAGATAGGCTGATTTCGCGTCCGTGGCGCTGTAATTTCATTTGGGGTTCTACAGAAAATAGATGTGGAAGGGAAGACAAGATACGCTTGGCTCAAAACGCATCTTCAAGAAAACGTCGACGCTGCGCATGGCAGCCCAAGCGCTCGATGAAGCGCGCGCCTGTTTACGTTGCAGCTGCCGTACCGAACGTCTGCCAGCCACGCCGCTAAGCGAAGTGTATCGGCAGTACAGAGGGTTCCGCTGCCCAAAAATGTAACAGCTTATCGGTGAACTCAGGCGACGCAGGCGGCCGGCGGGAGAGTTCTGACACAGGCCTTAAAGCCTGTGCTGCGTAGCAACAGGTTCCCACAGCCATTCGACACGCAATCAAAGGTCGCTGCCCCCGCCTGAAGGTGTACACGACTACGCATCCTCGGGCCGGGCAAGAACGTACAGGAAGCCATCTTCCGAACCCGCATCTGACGTCTCAAAGTTGGGGATGACCTCTGCCATCAGAAAGCCAAGTTTCTCGAGGACGCGGATCGATGCAACGTTGGATTGAAGCAGCTCGGCTCGAATTTCGTTGATCCGCAGACTCTCAAACGCAAAGCGGATCACCATCTGTGCTGCGACCGTGGCAATTCCCTGGCCCCAGAACGCACGGCCGATCACGGCGCCGATTTCGGCCACACCCTCTTTGTTCGATGTGATCATCAGTCCGATCGATCCAATACTTCTGGTTGCGCCGTTCAGGACAATCACCCATCGAATACCGGTCTGCTCGCGAAATCTGTCGCGATGACGTGCAAGCCATCGACTCCCCATCGCTATCGACTCTGGAACGGGGTCTCCTGCCAATGCAGCGGACTCGACATCGGTTGCGCGTTCGTACCAAGCCGGAATGTCATCCTCGGTCGGTTCACGCAAGTAAACCAGGTCTCCCCGGAGTTCGGGCACAACGGTCGGAAATATCACTGCCCGGACTCTCGCGTCGATGCGACGATCAGTTGAGAAGATCGCTCCACTGCGTAATGGTGGCAGACAAAGGCAGGCGAGGCAATCGTGATTGCCAGAGTGTGCGCAACAGAAATGCGGTTCGCCTGAACAAACCGCGCAAGCGCATTTGCGCAGTCTGACGCCCGACCATTCTCAAACTGCCACAGCATGTGCATCCCACTCTTGGAGTCATGCCATGTCACGTAACCGCTACGCGCTGCCAGTCAGCGGCTTGTTTCTGTTCGCAAACGGTGTCGCCGCGCAGACGCTGAGCAACGTCAATACCCTATTGCAGAATGTCCTGACCCTGCTGCAGGGAATCGCGGTCGTCGCAGTTTCGATCGCGATCATCTGGGTCGGCTACAAATTGATTTTCCAGCAGGCACGATGGGCCGATGTTGCCAATCTTGTCTTTGGAGCTGCCTTCATCGGAGGCGCCACCAGCATCGCCCATTGGCTGCTGGGCTGACCATGGAAACAATCTTTCGAGGCTGCACTCGTCCTGCGCTGGTCGCAGGCGTGCCATTGATTCCTCTTGTCTCCATCCTCGTCCCGCTCGCACTCGCGGCGGTGTGGCTGAGTTTCTTCACTGGCGTCTATGCATGGATCTGGTCGCTCGCCGTCCTGGTTCCGGTTCTCAGTGCATTGCGTCAGATCACCCTCGTAGACGACCAGCGCCTGCTCCAGTGCGTGCTGCTAGTGCGTGTAGCGCTGGAGCGGAGAAGCTTGCGCGCTCTGAGCTTCAGACACTACTCGCCTGTGTCGCTCTGACTCGACACCACAAAATGAAGCCTATTCTCAAATCGAGATATCCGACGCGTAGCGATTCGATGGCAGAGCACGTGCCATATCGATCCGCGCTGGGAGACGGCATGATCGTCACCCGCGACAGGGATCTGGTGACGAGCTGGCGTGTCGCCGGGATTGACTGCACCACTGCCTCGAGCGACGACGTCGCCGAGGCACATCAGTCCCTATGCCAGGCGATACAGACATTGGGGCGACAACGCGTTGCCTTCTGGGTGCACAGAATCCGTAGACGCTTGGATCACCCGGCGGCGGTCTGTACTCCCGAAGCGCTCGGGCCGGCGATCAATCTGGTAGAGCAGGCGCACGCGGAGCAACTGATGGCTCGCGGGCTGTTCGTGACAGAAATCTACCTCTCAGCAGTCTACCGGCCAGCTTTTGCGAGTAGAGCTGATCTGCTCGCCGACCTCGAACATCACAGAGCGATCTGCCAGTTCATTGAAAGCAGCCTGAAGCGGTTTACGCCTATGCGCCTGTGCGAAATTGAGCGTGGATCGCAACGCTATTCGGATCAGCTGAGGTTCTACAGTTATCTCTTGAATGCAACCGATGAGCCAGCGCCACTGCCTTGGGGACCCGTGCATTCATCCCTTGCCACTTCCTCACTGACCTTCAACAAGACCCACCTTTCCATTCAGGGGGCCGTGCGAAATCGCCACGCCGTCACGCTTGATCTCAAGGAATATCCGCCGTCAAGCAGGTCTGGAATGCTGGACGACATCTTCGAGGGGCCCCACGAGGTCATCGAAACTCAATCCTTCTACCCCCTCAATCGCCGCGATGCCGAGAGCTATCTCAAGCGCCAGCGCAATCATCTCGTGTCGTCCGGCGATGCCGCGCATTCGCAAATCGCCGAAATAGCAGCGGCACTCGATGGGGTTGCCAGCCAGGATTATCTGCTCGGCGAATATCACTACAGTGCGGCCATCCTCGGATCTTCAAAGGAAGAAGTGTTCGCTGCACTGGCTGCCGTGCGCGGGCGCTTTAACGATGCGGGTTTTCAGAGCACTGCGATCGATCTGATCCCTGATTTCGCCTGGTTCGCGCAGCTTCCCGGCAACTTTGGTTACCGGCCGCGCTTTGCACGCCTCTCGTCACGCAGCTTTTGCGGTCTGGCGCCCCTGCACGGGGCAGCAAGCGGCAAAGCCCGGGGCAACCCCTGGGGCGATGCAGTCGCTGTTCTCGAAGGCAGCAACCGGACTCCTGTCTATTTCAATTTCCACGCAACAGAAGTGGCGCTCGACTCTTCAAACGACAAGTCACCCGGCAACACGCTCATCATCGGGCCCACCGGGAGCGGCAAGACTGTGCTCGAACTCTTCCTGCTCGCTCAATCGATGAAGTTCAAGCCGCGACTCATGCTGTTCGACAAAGACCGCGGCTCAGAGATCGCCATGCGTGCTTTCGGGGCCCAGTACCGAATCTTTCGTCAGGGTGAGTTCACGGGAATCAATCCGCTCCAGTGGGCGCCGACCACGCCCAACTACACCTTCATGCTGCGCTGGATCTCGAGCCTGGTCCGAGCGGCAACCAGAGAATCGGCGAGCGTCATGGCGGCGCTATCGATTGCCATCGAGACGATCGTCAACTTCCCGGTTCGCGATCGAACTCTGTCTGTGCTGCTACAAATACTGCCGGTGCAGTTTGAAGAACTGCGTCATGAATTGGCAGGCTGGTGCGCCGGCGGACCTTTCGGATGGGCGTTTGACGCAGACGCGTCTGCGCAGCCACTCTCGGATCAGTGCGCCTTCGACCTGACCGCGCTCTATCCCACCCGGGAAGTTTTCGTCCCTGTGATGCTCGCGCTCTTGGAGCAATTGGAGGGGTGGCTCGATGGACGGCCGTTCATCTACGTCATCACGGAGTGCTGGCGCGCGCTCGACGATCCGCTGTTCAGTTCATTCATCCGCGACAAGCAAAAAACCATTCGCAAACAGAACGGCATTGGCATTTTCGATACTCAATCGCCCCAGGATTTATTGCAAAGCGCATGTGCTGTCGCACTGATCGAACAGACCGCGACCATGATCCTGCTACCGAATCCACGCGGCAGATCGGAAGATTACTGCGATGGATTGAAGTGCAGTGCCGCCGAGTTCGATCTGATTAGAAGTATCCCGGTCACCGATCGCCGCTTTCTGATCAAGCAAGGCAATGCATGTCGCGTTGCCTCGCTCAACTTCGAAGATCGAAAGGATGTGCTGACACTGCTGTCAGCAGATGCGGCAAGCGTGACGCTGCTCGACTCAATCCGGGCAAGGACGGGCGATGAGTTCTCCCGCTGGTGGCCAGAACTCTTATCGCAGACCCAAGGCCGCGGTCGAGACATTCGGGGAGTGACGCCGTGACCGGGCCATTCAGTTACCTCGGATCGAGCATTGATTCTGCATTGAACAATTTCATCATCCAAACGGTTTCGTCTGTCGCGAACTCGCTGCGCGCACCGGTTTTCGTTGCGCTGACGGCGAGTATCACAATCCGTGGACTCGCTATGTTGCGTGGCGTGAAGGCGACCTCGGTCGTGGACCTCGCACTCGACCTTTCGTTTCAGGGGGTGTTTCTGACACTTGCAATCTCGTCTGGCCTATACATCAGCAATATCGTTGCAGCGGTCAATGGCGCTGCGAGCACCCTCCTGACGATATTTTCACCGGGCAGCAGCGACGGCTACACCGCGCTCGACAATCTTGAAGCGCAAGGCGCCACCATCTCGAATCACTACGTCGCATTGGGTGCGGCGGCATTCCCAAGTGGCGGCTACATCGACCTGAGCGCGGGTGCCGTGATGGTGATGGTGATCGCGATCCTTCTCATCATTCTTGGTGGTTACTTCCTGATCGCCAAGACGGCGCTCGCGCTGGTCCTGTGCTTCGGGCCGATCTTTCTCGCAGCGTGTGCCTTCGCTCCCACGCGCCAGTGGTTCAGCAACTGGGTCAACAAGCTCTTCAACTACATTCTTCTAATGGCCCTCACGACCGCCAACGTTGCCATGGTGGTCTCGATCTACGGCAACTATCTAACACACCTGGGCCAGGTGTCTGATACGACCAACCCCTTTGCCGATGCGCTCGACCTGGCTGTGATCTCCGGCGCAATTGTTGTCCTCTCCTCGCAGATGCCAAGGCTTGCGGCCGCGCTTACCTCCGGCGCGACGCTCTCGATGGGGATGTTCTTGGTGGTTTTGCGTTCCGCGCCGATTCGCACGGCGCCCCCGACGCCCTCTCCTCCACCCGTGCCCCACCCATCTCCACCCGGATCGCAAAGGAGTTTCAAATGAACAAGGTCTTACGAATCGCCCTGGCCATCATGGCGATGATTGGCTTCACCCGGAATACCCAAGGTCAGGTCACCGTTTTCGATGCGCCCAATGAAGTGCACTTCGCGGCGACCGTGGAGACACTCAAGGCTGAGCTCGAACAGGTGCGCGCATTGACTGCATCCGTCAATGGATTGCGGGAATTTGGTGCGGAACTCAAGACACTTTCCGTGCCGGCTGTGCTGCCAACTAATTTGTTGGCTCTCTACGCTTCGGTCTCTTCATCTGCAAACAATCGGACATCACTGCCGTGCATTGCGCGCGATGCCTCGTCGCAGGCGCTCTGCCAGCTCGATGCATCGAAGACGTCGACCGACCAGCAGCTGGCAGCAGCGCTGTACAGTCAGGCGCCCGCACGGCAAGTTGAACTCAACGCAATCGAAGGTGCCCTGCTTGGCGCCGCGGATCTAAAGACCAGCGCCGATCTCGGCACCCGGACCGGTCTTGCCAATGCGTCGCTGGAGAATCAACGCCTCCAAGTCGAGCTGTTTCAGCTGCAATCGGCGCTGCAGGATCAGTCGATTGCCAAGGCGCGCCGCTGGGACCAGTTAAATCGCGTCACGACCCAGGCCCGCGCGATCGACTCGCTTGCTCCCGTGACATTCGGTGCCCCATGAACTGGCAGACGCGAGCGCTGCTGCTCCATGCCGCGATCTTTCTGAGCGCCTGCACCGCGGCATCAGACCGGCCATCGCCTCGCCCGGACGACCAGCCGAAAGTGCCGGTCAACCGCAGCTCGGCAGCGCGGCCGGTGGCGAATACGAACCAACATCCAACTCTGGCATTCGGGCTTGTCGCGCCATGACTGTCGCCACACACGATCTGGACCACCCGGCTCTTGACTGGGAGCTTTCGCTGGCCGACATCCAGCAGCGATCCGAACGCCGTGCCTGGCGTATCGCGGCCTTCGCCCTGGTGATTGCGTCGTGTTCATCCTTTGGCCTGGTACTGATCCTGCCACTCAAGCAGGTAATCCCCTACCTCATCACTGTCGACCGACTCAGCGGACAGAACGAGGTTGTCTCGCTGGCTGCCAATCAGCCGGCGTCGCTTCGCATCATCGAGGCCAAGTACTGGGTCGGACAATACGTCCGAACCCGAGAACGCATCGACAGAAGCTGGATGGAGACCGACTTCTCTTCAGTGATCCGCTGGTCTGGCAAAACAGAGGCACAAAGTTACGCTGCGTCGATCGCCGCACTCCTCGCGTTAGACCGCCAGGGAAAGCACATGGCCGAGACGCGTGTTGACATTCTCTCGATCGGGCTGATCGATGATACCCACGCGGTCGTCAGATTTCTGCGTACCCCACTGGCCACGAGCGGCGCTGTATCGGCGCCGGCAAGCCGCGGCACCGCCACGCTGGTGTTCGCAATACAGCCGGTCCTCATCGGGAAGGAACGTGATCTGATCGATAACCCACTTGGGTTTAAGGTCGAGTCATATCGCGTCGACAACGACCTTCTTGACGTTGGGGCAGCGCCATGAAATTGCTGCTGATCTTGTCGATACTGATTCCGAGCTTGGCCTGTGCTGCTGAATCAGGTCGGGTCGAACTGCTGCCCTACGATCCGTCAGCGGTGGTCGTCATCGATGCGCAGGTCGGCTATGCAGTTCACATCGCGATCGACCCTGATGAACACATCGAAAGCGCAGCGGTGGGTGACGCAGAGCATTGGGAGATCCGCGCGCGAGACGGCACCCACGACGTGTACCTGAAACCCCGGGCCGGCGCGCTGGCTACCAACCTGGCGCTTCGCACCGACCTGCGCAGTTACAGTTTTTCGTTGCGCCTCGCGCGTTCTGGCGCACCGCTCTTTCGCGTCGAGTTTACCTATCCGGCCAAGCACTCTGCGAACTCTCAAGCTTCAATCTCGACCGCCTACAGCATGCAGATCGGGCCGCACTCTTCGCGTATCGCGCCGATTGCAGCATACGACGACGACCATTACACCTACCTGACGTTCCCGGAGCACGCCGAAAGGCCCGCCGTCTTTGAGGTACTTGATGACGGTAGTGAGCGGCTGCTGAATCACCACACAGATGGTGAGGTACTGGTGGTACACGCCGTCACTCGCCAGCTTGTTCTCAGGCTAGGAAGTGATGTGGTCAGCGTCTTCAAGGACAAGGCACTGGCCAACTCCGTGGTGCCTGATTACCGCACTGTCGAGCGTAATGCTGTACCGGAACGCCCTTCCCAGAACGGAGCACGACCATGACAGGCGTCCAGGCCGAACTGGATTTCGACGCTCCGGAGAATGTAGCGACCGAAGGGCGAGCATCAGACGATGCCGCGATGACCACATCACACGGCACCAGACGGCGTCTGGCGATCGTCGCTCTTGGCTCCGTCATGGTTGCAGGCTTGACCACCTTGATGCTGGTGCGCCTGCATGCATCGCCCGCACCTCCCGAGACTTCTGACGACCTGGCCCAACGACCCTCGTTCCCGGACGGCCAACTCACGGGCAAACAGATGTTCGTCGCGCCCAAACTGTCAGCTGCGGCCAGCACCGACAAAACCACCGGTTCTGAACC
>CAZZVZ010000129.1:0-8176 GCA_964657655.1 Gammaproteobacteria bacterium
TGTCGAGCGTGAGCGCGACCTTCACGGCTACCACGCGCTGCTCGATCGGCAATCCGGCTGCAGCTTGCCCTGCGCTATCGGTACTGCTGCCGCTGTTCATGAAGGTCGTCGAGGCAGAATTGCCTGTGCTCGTGGTTGCATTGCTGGCCGGGCTGCTGCCTGAGCCGTTTGCGCTGTCGAGCTTCAAGCGCGTGGTGCGCATCAGATCGATGCGCATGCCGGTCACGCCGGTGGCCAGCAGGCCGATTTCGCTGCCCGGAAGTTCGCGCATCAGCTGGTTGCTGTCGACACGGTAGGCGACGGCCCCTCCGGGCGCGCTCAGGCGCAGCACACCTTCGGCCGGCAGGTCTGCATCGCTCGCGCTGCCGACATCGCGTTCGAGCGCGGCGAAGACGCGCGACAGTCCGTCGATGCGCTCGCTTGAGACCTTGAGAGCGTCCGAGGTGCGCGTGATGGCGTCGAGCGTGCGCCAGGAAAACACCGCGAGCAGAGCCAAAATGGCAATCGCCACCAGTAGTTCGAGCAGTGTGAAGCCGCTCTGCTTGGGTCGAAGACGCAGCATTACTTCATGACTCCCATAAACGCGACCCGATGTGCGAGTGACTCTGTGGGACGTTCGAGACTGGTGACGTTGACATCGACGCGCCGCAGCGCCGGGTTGGGCGTCGGGGTCACGCGCACCGTGCAGGTCAGTTTGAGATCCGCCTGGGGACAGTCAAAACTGCTTTCGGGCTGGTCGAGGCGCTGCTTTTCAACGCGCACCAGGGCCATCGAGTTGTCCGCGCTGAAGTCCGCCAGCGCGTGCTGTCTGAGTGCGTTCTGGCCGTTGGTCAAGACGCCGCTGGCGCGCAGCGACGCGCCCAGAACGATGGCGAGGATGGCGAGCGCCACCAGCACCTCGATGAGTGTAAAGCCCTCATCAATGTGAGCTCTCTTCATGGCGCTGGATTGGCCACCGTGTAATGGCCGATGCCGTCGCCGTTGAGCGCGAGGGTCACATTATTGGCATGCAGCTCGAGGGTGAAGGGCAGCTGCACGCCGTCGCGCTCGAACGGGATCTGGATACCACTCGACTGGTCGGCGATGGCGCGGCCCGACAGCAGCGTGGCATCGACTGGCGCGTCAGTCCAGCTGCGCGCCCGAAAATGCTCGTCGTCGAGCAGTTCAGGACCGCGCTGACCCATCATGACGAAGCGATAACCATTGGCGTCTGCCTGCCAGAAGATGGTGCGCGAGCGCACCTGCGCTTCGTCTGCAGCGAGCGAAAAAAGATCGGCCAGCCGGGTCGCGTCGAGTCGCAGATCGCGATCACGATGCGGCTGCATGTTGAGTGCCACGATGCTGGCGAGGATGCCGAGCACGAACAGCACCACCAGCAACTCGATCAGCGTGTAGCCGCGAGGCTGGCGCATGTCGGAGGCGGCTAGAGATCCCACGAACCGATGTCGGCATCGATGCCGGTGCCACCTGGCTGACCGTCGGCACCATAGCTGAACACATCGATCTCACCGTGCACCCCGGGATTGAGATACTGATAGGGGTGGCCCCAGGGATCGTTGGGCAGCTTGTCGAGGTAGCCGCCGTCCTTCCAGTTGGGCGGGATCGGATCGGAACTCGGCTTTTGCACCAGCGCGTTCAGGCCCTGCGGCCCGCTCGGATAGCGCTGGTTGTCAAGGCGATACAGTTTCAAGGCCTGCATCAGGGTGCCGATGTCCTGCTTGGCCGCCACCACACGCGCTTCATCCGAGCGTCCCACCAGTTTTGGGACGATCAGTGCCGCAAGGATGCCGAGGATGGCGACCACCACCATCACTTCAATCAGGGTAAAACCGCGCATGGCGCGGGCTGGCCGACGCGATTCGGGACGGCGAAGTGTCAGACTATGTACCTGCATGTTTGTTCGTCTCAGGCGCTCAATCGCGCAGTAAATCATCGGCGTCGCGAATGCGTCGTCAGTTGCACCTTGCTGCAGACCTTGTGACCGGTGCTGCGCGGACTTCGGTGGCGAGTCTTTTAAGGGTAGCATGCGCGTTTGTCATCTTAAAAACAGTCCGGTATGAGACGCTTTGGCCTGTTGGTCGGCAGCCAGATTGCACAAACTCTGGCGGAGTTTGCCTTCGCCATCCTGTGCGGGGTTCTGCTTGGTCTTTGGATCAGCCGGATTAGCACAGGCACCCCTTTTCCAATTGCGCCGCGGGTCAATCGTGACCAGGTCGCAGCAGTCGACCCGCTCGACGGCATCATGACCTCGGCACCGCTGTTCGGTTCGCGCCGTCCAGGGGGCGCGGCGCGCAACATCCAGGCGCTCGGGCTGATCGCTGACGCCAATGGCCAGGGAGGTGCGATCGTGGCGGTCGAAGGACAACCTCCGCGGGCGGTACGGGTTGGTGACCGGATCGAGGGCCGGCTGGTCACCGCCATCGATGCCAACGGGGTCACCCTCGAAGGCAGCACGGCACGCGATACAGTCCCCTTGCTCGCACGACCGCGTGCCTCGCTGCAGGGGTTGAGCGCCAACAGCGCCTCACCCCTTGGTCCTCCTGCTACCCCCGCACCGCCCCCTGGCCCCTCCCTGCTTGGTCAGCCGCTCGACAGTGCTGCACCTCCTGGCGTATCCGGCAAGCCACCTGGCTACGCCGACGCTTCACAGCAGAGCCCCACCGGCCGCTGATTGGTCGGGCGCTGCCTGCATGCTTGATGCGGCTGCAGTCATCAGGCCTGCATGAAGCCGAGGTCGGTGGTGGTGAAATTTTTCAGATTTGGAAACACGGTGGCCATCGAGCCGCTCGACAGGCCATACCACTTGGCAAGCGTCGCCGCGTACTGGTCGACCGATGTGCTCGGTAACCAGCGCCCCTGTTGTGTCACGTCATCGGGTCCGGCCAGGGTCAGGTTGGGGAATGTCCCATATGACTGCTGGCCGTTGACCGCGCCACCCATGATCAGGTGATGGCCACCCCAGGCGTGATCCGAGCCGCCATCTGATGCCGGCATCAGCGTGCGCGTGAAGTCAGACAGGGTGAAGGTGGTCACATCGTTTTGCACGCCGAGGTTCTGGGTGGCAGCGTAGAAGGCCGAAAGCGAGGCCGACATGTCGGCCAGCAGCGGTGCCTGGTAGGCGATCTGGTTGCTGTGATTGTCAAAACCACCAAGCGATACGAAGAAAAGCTGACGGCTCGGGTTGCCGAGCGAGGCGCGATTGGCAATCAGTTTCGCGACCTGCGTCAATTGTTGCGACAGGTAAGACGTCAGGCCGTTAAACGGCGTCGTGATGGTGGTGGGCGTGGCGGTCTTCAGGATAGGGTTGATGGTGTTGGCCAGGTTGACCGCAGCAGTCTGCTGCGCACCAAAACTCTGCACCAGCACAGTCTTGTTGCTGGCGGCATTGGCAGCCATCTGCAGGAAGGTCGCCTGGCGCGTCTTGCCTTGTGTGGACGTATCAAAGCCATTGACGTTCAGGGTGCCCGAAGAGGGCAGGCCGACCGGCTGCGAGGTTGCGCCGTTGAGCAGCACGGCATTGCCTGCAACCGAGATGCCCATTGGCACGCTGCCCGACTCGCCGCTCATGGCATCGGCCATGCGGCCGCCCCAGCCGGTGGTGGTGGTCAAAAGAGGCAGTGCGGTGGATGCCTGCTGGAACTGCTGATCCTCGTGGGAAAACAGATTGACCGGGATATCGCCCTGGTTGGCGGCGTACTGCGCCTTGGTGAGCGGCTCAATCAGTGAGCCGACGTTGAACAGGGTCGCAAGCGAGCCGCTGTTGTAGAGCGACTGCAGGCCCGGCATGGACGGGTGGAAGGCGTAGTTGGTCTGACTGTTCTTTTCGGTCAGCGGCAGCAGGGTCGACTGGTCGAGCGCCAAGCCGCCGGTACTTTGTGCCGCGCGTGCGGTCGCATACATGTTGTAGGTGCTTGGCGTGGAACTGCCAAACGGAATGATCATGTTGTTCGAGTCGTTGCCACCGTAAAGAAACAGGCACACCAGGGCGCGATAGCCCGACAGGCCGGCGGCCTGCACTTCGGACATCATCAGGCGCGGCATCAAGCCAAGTGCAGCCAGTGCGCCGGCACCACGCACGAATCCGCGGCGGCTCAGATTTGGATAGAAGTCACTCATGGCAATCCTTAGTTCTTGACCTGGAAGGCGGCCGAAGTGGCCACCAGGAAGATGCCCATCTTGGCGCGGTCGGTGGTGTCAGACGCTGCGATCGAGTTGACCGCCGCGACAATACTGTTCTGGTCGGTGCTCGACAGCGCGCCGTGCACCATCAGTGTATTGAGGCGTGCCACAAGCGTTGGGGCGTCGCCCGCAATGGCTTCAAACGCTGACAGATCAACCGAGGTGCCAATCGATCCCGGGACGGTCGGGTCAGCGGCCACCGCCTTGCCGTAGATCAGCGAGTCCGCCAGCCCAACCCGGTTCAAGGTCGTGCCGGTGTTGACGATGCCAAACTGCGGCGACACCAGCGTCGAGTCCGGAATCGGATAGCCCGGCGGGTAATAGTTGAACACGCTGGGCGGCGTGAACAGCGACTGGCCTTCAGCTGCGATCGGGTTGATGAGCGCCACGCCATCGGACGTGCCATTGATCGCGCGCATGATGCTGATGGCGTATTCGGCAGGCTCCATCAGCTTGCCGAAATTGGCAGAAGTAGCGCTATCTCCGCGCGCTTCAGGGTCAAGCAGAATGGCTCGCACTACCGCGCCGAGATTGCCCCTCACGCCCGCGCCGTCATTGATAAAGATAGCGGCAATGCGCGAGACATAAGCGGGCGACGGATTGCTGGTGGTCAGAAACTGGATCAGCTGCTTGGAGACGAACGGCGGGGTGTTGGGATGGTTAAAGATACTGTCGAGTGCAGTCTTGAGATCCTGGACCGAGGTCTGATTGGCCGCGCTCTGGACGTTGTTGAGCAGCGTCTTGGCCGTCATGTCGTGCTGCGTATCGAATGGCACCATCTGGCCGATGAAATACTGCGGGTTGCCGAACTTCGAAGTGGCACCTGCCATCGGCGGATAGGTCCAGCCGGTAAAGGCTGCGGCGTAACCTTCGACCTGGGTCTGCGTGTAGGTCGGGATGGGTTGGCCATATGAGTCGATCTGCGCAGTGCCGTCCTGGTTGAGCAGATTGGGTCCAACGGTAAACAGCTGCATCAGTTCGCGGCCGTAGTTCTCGTTCGGGTGCGTGTTTCTTGAAACGTTGCCCTTGGCGTTGTTGACCATGTTGAGATAAAGACCCATGGCGGGGCTAAGCGTCACGTCCTGCATCAAGTCGCGGAAGTTGCCGAAGGCATCGACCAGCAGCATCTGCTGATACTCGCGCATGGCGTAGGCCTGATTGACTTCGAGTGCCGAGATGACAAAGATCTGCGACAGGGCGAAGGCGACACGCTGGCGCAACTGGTCGGGGCCTGCGATGGCGTTGGCCAAGAATGCATGCTGCACAGGAAAGACTGTGTAGTTATCGCGGTAACAGGTCGCTACCGAACCAGTCGGGCAACCAATGTTGCTGTTGCTGCTGATGTAGGGAAGTACCGGGTAGCCGGTCGGTTTGGTGGCCAGTTGCTGATTGATCCACACAGCTGGATAGGTCGAATTGACGATTGCAGCGACGGTTGCGTCGTTGCTGCCGAACGTGGCCTGTGCAGCGAGCCGCGCAGCGTCGGTGGCCGTAATCGGAAGCGCTGGGGTGGGAGCAGGTGTGGGTGCTGTGACCGGTGCTGGCGGCGTTGCAGCAACCGGTGCACTGCTGCTGCCTCCTCCACCGCCCCCACCGCCGCAAGCGGCAAGCGATGCGGCCATCACTGCAAGCATTGCCTGACGCGCAAGGCGCGGTCGGTTTGGCATTTTGAAAGCAGGCGACGGGTTTTCGATGGCAGCGGTCACGGGTCGAGGCGGGGCGATCGGCAGGGGCATGGTCGGAAATCCTGAGAAAAGTGATGCGAGCCGAAACAAGCGGTGGAGCAAGCCTAAGTGGCAATTTGCACGGCGAACAACTGCAAATGGTGACAATGTGCAACAGCCCGAAACTTAGTTAACAACTGTCAATGAGGACTTTGTCTAGGCATGAAACGCCCCTCGTTTCACATTTTCCACAGCGCGGAAGCGGTGAAATTAGTGCTTTTTGGTCATGGACTTGGCGTGCAGGTCTCAGGTGTGACGCGAAGCACCGGGACGGGGTGCTGTGACGCAGTTCACGGGTGCCTTCCCTAGGAGTTCGACCTAGACACCGCGCGTCACAATTCGCGCATGAGGAGTCGCCGCAAAGTGTGGTTTTTTGCGACGAATCTGGCGCGCCGGCGTACAGCCGCGCAAACAGAACCTGCCTTAGGCGGGCGCCGGTTCCAGGGCTGCCTCGCGGATCGGCAGGTTGATGATGGCGGCACCGAGCGCCAGCACGATGTCGGCGTACCACATCCACTGGTAATTGCCGAAGGAGCGAAACACGATACCGCCCAGCCACGCCCCGAAGAAGCCGCCGATCTGGTGGGCGAACAGCACGATGCCAAACAGCGTCGAGAAGTAACGTGCACCGAACAGCTTGGCAACCAGTCCCGCAGTCGGTGGCACGGTCGCAAGCCAGGTCGCGCCAAGCGCTGCTGCAAACAGATAGAACACCATGGTGGTATGGGGCGATGCCAGATAGATCAGGATCAGCACCGCACGACTGAAGTACATGGCACTCAACAGCACTTTAAGACGCATGCGCGAGCACAACCACCCCGCGCCAATACTTCCGGCCACGTTGAACAGGCCGATCAGTGCCAGGGCGTTGGCGGCGACCTTGGCCGGGAGGCCGCAAAGTGCCACCTCGCCGGGCAGATGGACCACCAGGAAGGCAATGTGAAAGCCGCAGGTGAAGAAGCCGGCGGCGAGCAGCCGGTAGGACCGGTCTGACAATGCGCCACGAATTTCGGCGCCCATGCTCTTGACCGAGCCCGCCACGCGATCAGCGGCTTCGACCGTGGCCGCCACCACCGGCGGGCGCTTGAGCATCAGTGCCAGCGGTATCGTCAGCAGAGCCGACAGACCGACCGACACCATCGAGGCCACCCAGCCGAACTGTTCAATCAGCGCCTGTGCCGCCCGTGCGTAGACGAACTGGCCCATGGAGCCACCGGCATTGATGACGCCTGCAGCCATGCCACGCCGCTCGGGCGCAAGACGCTGGGCACTGGCGCCCAGGAGGATCGAAAAGCTGCCAGCACCGGCACCAGAGGCAGCCAGGATACCGATGGTCAGCACCAGCATCGAAGGACTGGTCACGAGGGGTGTGGTGGCCATGCCAAGGGCGATCAGCAGCGCGCCAATCATCACCACGCCCACTGGCCCGTGACGGTCGGCGAACATACCGAACAGGGGCTGCACGGCACCCCACATCAGCTGCCCGATTGCCATCGCAAAACTGATCTTGACGATGCCAAAGCCGGTCGAGGTGTTGAGCGCCGAGACGAACAGCCCGGTGCATTGCCTGGCACCGGTGGTCATCAGCATGATGGTGGCGGCTGCAATCACGAACAGCCAGCCGGAGTTACCTGTCTTGGACCTGGTTGTCATGGGTGTCTGAAAGCAGATGTTGTTCGAGCGCGAGGCGCAGTGACTCGGCGGTGTTGTGGAAGGCTTCGACGTGCTGCTGGCCGATGGTGTTTTCAACCAGCTTTTGAACCTGGCGCCAGTGCGGTCGTGCAAGACGCAGCTGCTCCAGACCGGTATCGGTCAGCTGCAAGAGTCGGGTGCGGCCGTCTTGAGCCATCGAATAGGCCAGCCAGCTCCGGTCGAAGAGGGGTCGCAGCGCGCGCGTCATGGTGGTCCGGTCGGTGGCCAGTTCTAGCGCCAGCTCTGTGGTGGACAACCGGGCATGACGCAGCGAGCGCAGGATACCGAACTGTCCGACGGTCATGCCCACCTCGGCCATGTGGCGGTCGTAAAGACGTGCCAGGGTGCGCGACAGGCGTCGCACCTGGTGCGCAGTGCAGCCGAAGGCGCCCGTGTTCGGCGCAAGCAGTTGATTCTTGATCTGGGCCATGAGAGGTAAACGGTGGACCGATGCATTGTAGCGAGTGCATATACACTTGGCATACTGAATCTTGATCAAGGAAATGCCAATGACCGATCTCGCCGCACAGTGGGATGCCGACCGGGCGCTCGTGGAACAAAGGCTGGCACCTGCGGGTGTC
>CAZZVZ010000130.1:0-1598 GCA_964657655.1 Gammaproteobacteria bacterium
TACGGCTCTACAGCCGCTCTCTTCGACAACCGCACCGGCTGGCGCTTGTCCTGATCAGTCGCGATACGAGGAGGGCGCGCCCGGCTCAATTCTCTGCAGCAGCGCGCGCCACTCACGCAGATATGGATCGGGTGAATCCGGCAGGCGCGATGTGTCGCCGCTTTCGTATTGGCGGGCCGTCTTCTCGCAAACTTCTGGTGACACCGGGAAGATCGGCTGGCCGGAGGCCTGGATCGCCATCTGCACGCGGCAGGCGCGCTCCAGGTTGTGCATCAGGATGAAGGCTTCCGAGACGGTGCGTCCAAGCGTCAGGAGTCCGTGGTTGCGCAGAATTACAGCGCGTGCTGTCGGTCCGATATCGGCCAGAAGACGCTGGCGCTCATCCATGTCGAGCGCGATGCCTTCGTAGTCGTGATAGGCAATCCGATTGTAGAACTGCAGTGCCCACTGGTTGCAAGGCTGCAGCCCGTCTTTGAGCGAGGACACGGCGACGCCGGCGACGGTATGGGTGTGCAGCACGCAGGTCGCATCGTGGCGCTCGGAATGCACGGCGCTGTGGATGGTAAAGCCGGCTGGATTCACGTCATAGGGCGATTCACCGATGATCTTGCCGTCGAGGTCGATCTTGACCAGCGAAGACGCGGTGATGTCGCGAAACAGCAAGCCGAACGGATTGATCAGGAACTGATCATCGGAACCCGGCACCCGAGCGGAGATGTGGGTGTAGATGCTGTCGTCCATACCGTAGTGGGCCACCATGCGATAGGCAGCGGCGAGGTCTTCGCGCATCTTCTGTTCGGCATTGCTGGCATCTTGCGATTCGCGACGCGCGACGTATAAGGCTGACATAGCGTTGTCCTCTTAAAACCTGCTGTTGAAACGGAGCCGCCGACGCATATGGGGTCTGGGCAGGGCGAGTCACGGCTCGCCAGACGGTTCATGCAGCATTCTATGCCCGGAAGTCCTCCCATGGGGACGGCTGCCCTGGAACCGTTCTGGCTATGCCGGGATGTCGCCATCCTCGAGCAGCGCCTTGACACGCACTTCGATGAAGTCACGGTCGGCCATTTCGGTCACCGGGTTGCCGGCGCGGTGTCCCCAGACCGAGGGAATAGGCGCGAGCGTGGCATTTGCCAGGTGCTCCATCTCGAGCCGGTTATCGGCTACCGTGAAATAAAGATCCTGGTCGCCCGGCATCAACAAGGTGCGCGCCCTGATGGCCTTGAGCGCCTGGGGCAGGTTGTTGTGGTAAAGCGCATTGGCGCTGATGTCGCCGTGTTGCCAGGTCCAGAACTGTGCCAGCAGGTCTGACGGGTCTCGCCTTGCGAAGCTGACCTCCCAGTTCGACACCAGGAAATCTTCCAGCGACGAGCAACCGAGCTGGCGCCAGCGCTCTTCGCGGTAGAAGGTCTGCGACAGTGCCCAGCCGGCATAGACGCGCCCCATGGCGCGAAAGCCGCGCACCGGCCTGGTCACGAACATACCGTCCTGATATGCGCTATCAGCGGTCAGCGCCAGCTTCGCGCCCTCGATGAAAACATGGTTGTGGGGCGCGCAGCGCGCTGCGCCGCACACCACCGCGATGCGCGCCGGAAACT
>CAZZVZ010000130.1:1608-8164 GCA_964657655.1 Gammaproteobacteria bacterium
GCCACCGCCTCGGGAAACACGGCCGCCCAGTGGTAGGCCTGCATGGCGCCCATCGACCAGCCGTACACCAGAGCCAGCTGTTCGATCTGCCACAGTTCGGCGAGCATGCGCTTTTGAACATGCACCGCGTCGAACACAGTGGTGTTCGGATAGTTGATGCCCACGTCCGGCCACGGCGTGTTGGATGGCGAACTCGACAGGCCGTTACCGAACAGGTTGGCGATCACGATGAAATAGCGCGACGGATCGAGCGCGCCGCCGATGCGCACCATGTGTTCGATGTCGCTGTGCTGGGCGCTATAGGACGTGGGATAGAGAATGACGTTCGAGCGCTCGGCGTTGAGCGTGCCGAAGGTCTTGTAGACCAGGCGCATGTTGCGAAAGGTGCGCCCCGACTGCAGCACGACGTTGCCGGCATTGAACTCGCCGACTTCGCTTGGGTACTGCACTAAAGAGGAAGAGGTCATCGCGCTATCTGGGTTGTCTTTCGGTCAATGCGGGTGGCGGGCGGGCGGCGGCGAAACAAACGCAACAACCGCAACAACCGATTGCCCGCTGACAAGAGAATGACATACCCTATACACGTCGTACACTATTTCGCGGGATTTCTGCAGTCCTCGTCCACCCTCTGGAAAAGAGGCCAGTTCTGGAAGCCAAGTCACCCACGACCCAGCCGATTGACGCTGCACCAAAGCGGCGCGGTCGCCCGCGTTCCGAGAGCGCAGCTGACGCCGTGCTCGAATCTGCCTACCGGATCGTGGCCGAGACGGGCTTGAAGGGTGCCACCATGGACGCCATCACCGCGCGCTCGGGTGTCTCGAAGATGACGATCTACAAATGGTGGGGCGCGCGCCTGCCACTGCTGATCGACGCGTTCCTGCGCGAATCCAATCTGCTGCTGCCCCTGTCGCAATCCGAAGCGCCGCTCAAGGCATTGCAGACGCATGCCAGGCGCTATGTCACTGCGCTCGAAGGAGATCTGGGGCGCGTCATGCGCGCGGTGATCGCCGAATGCATGACAGAAACCGGCGATGCGGCGCTGTTTTACCAGCGCTATCTGATCGAACGGCGCGATCTCGGACTGGGTGTGATCCGGCGTGGTCAGCGCGACGGGCTGATCGCGTCGACACGACCGGCTGAAATGCTCTACGATCAGATCTACGGCACCATCTTCTACCGCTTCTTGTTTCGCATGCCGGGCCTGAATCGACGCTTCGCAGCCGCACTGGTCGATTCGACTCTTCGAGAGTAGCTCCCTTCGTAGGACGGCATCAAGATGCAATACACAGCGCACAAGACCATCGTCAGGGGCACCTGTCCGCACGACTGTCCGGATACCTGCGCCATGCTGATCACGGTGGAAGACGGCGTTGCCACCCATGTGCGCGGCGATCCGGATCACCCGAGCACGGGCGGGGTGCTCTGTACCAAGGTGTCGCGATACCTGGAGCGCACCTACAGTCCCGATCGTCTGCTCTATCCGATGCGACGCATCGGCCCGAAAGGTTCGGGCAAGGGCAGCTGGCAGCGCATCAGCTGGGACGAGGCGCTCGATGTGGTGGCAAAAAAACTTGCCGCCATCGCAGCGGTCGATGCGCAGGCGATACTGCCCTACGCCTATTCCGGAACGCTCGGGCTGGTCCACAACTTCGGCATGCCGCGGCGCTTCTTTCACCGGCTGGGTGCATCGCTGCCGGAACGCGTGTTGTGTTCGAGCGCCGGGCGTGCCGGCTACAACACCGTGATCGGTGCCCAGATCGGCACCGACATCGAGCATTTCAACGAGTCGCGTCTGATTATTTTGTGGGGCACCAATCCCGTCACTTCCAATCTTCATCTGTGGTCGCGCATCGCGGCCGCGCGGCGTGACGGCGCACGCGTGATTGCCATCGATCCGTATCGCTCGCTTTCAGCGGAGAAGGCAGACTGGCACCTGGCGATTCTGCCTGGCACCGACGCCGCACTTGCATTTGGCGTCATGCACGTGCTGATCGAAGAGGACATGCTCGATCGCGACTATCTCGACCGCTACACACTCGGGTTTGCCGAGATGGCGGCACAGGTAAAGCGCTTTACGCCGCAATATGTTGCCTCGGTCACGGGCCTTGATGTGCAGGACGTGCTGCGCCTTGCGCGCGAGTACGGCCGCGAGCAGGTGTCGGCGATCCGCGTCAACTTCGGCCTGCAGCGTCACGCCGGTGGCGGCAACGCAGTGCGCGCCATTGCCTGCCTGCCGGCCTTCACCGGCGCGTGGCGGCACGCAGCAGGCGGCGTGCTGCTCGACAACGCCGGCAGCCATGCAGTCGATCTGGCCGCGCTCGATGCGCGCCATCTGATCGCCGACCCGCCTCCACGTTCGGTCAATATGGCGCAGCTTGGACGTGCGCTGACCGAGCTCAACGATCCGCCGCTCAAGGCCTTGTTCGTTTATGCCTCGAACCCGGCTGCAGTCGCCCCGGACAACAACCGCGTGCGCGAGGGACTGCTGCGCGACGACCTGTTTACGGTGGTGCACGAGATCTTCATGACCGACACCTGCGACTACGCCGACATCGTGCTGCCGGCAACCACGCAGCTCGAACAGTTCGATGTGCATCGCCCTTACGGCACGCTCTACACCATGCTCAACCAGAAGGCCATCGAGCCGCTCGGCGAGTCCTGCTCGAATGCCGAACTGTTCCGTCGCCTGGCCAGGCGCATGGGCTTCACCGAGGCCTGTCTGTTTGAGAGTGACGAAGAGATCGCACGTCAGGCGCATCTGCTCGATGCCGAGGTGAACCGTAACTTCAGCATGCAGACGCTGCTGCAGCAGGGCTGGCAGCGCATCAATGTTCCGGCGCGCTACGCACCGTTTGCGCGAGGAAATTTCCCGACGCCTTCAGGCCGCTGCGAGTTCCTGAGCCAGGCGGCAGTCGAAGCCGGCTGGGACGCGCTGCCGACCTTTATCGCACCGCGCGAGTCGGTGCTCTCGGATCCGGAACTGGCGCACGAATTTCCCCTGACCCTGCTGAGCCCTCCGGCGCGCCATTTTCTCAACGCCAGCTTTTCTTCCGTGGAGTCGCTGCTCAAGGACGTCGGGCCGCCATGGGTCGAGATCAATCTCGAGGATGCAAAGGCGCGCGACATCAAGGAGGGCGATCGCATCAGAGTGCATAACCGTCGCGGCGCCTTCACCGCGGATGCGCGCGTCAACAGCAAGGTCCGCAGTGGGGTGCTGGTGGCGCCTTCGATCTGGTGGCAGAAGAATTCGTCGGACGGCGAAAACGCCAACGCAGTGACCTCCGACGCGCTGACCGATATCGCGCGCGGCGCAACCTACTACGACACGGCAGTCAACATCGAGAAGGTCTGGTAAGGAGCTGTTTGGGGCAGCGACAAACGGCCAGGCCGGTCCGTTTTGGTGCAGTAGCGGCCAGCAATGGTGCGAAGCGCGGGTCGGACGCCGTCGCGGCGGAAAAAACCAACCGCTCCAACGGCGTTGCCCTGCCGTTTTCCGGCATGCTTGTTGCATCATTCGTTATCTGTACTGCGCGTACACATAATCGTCTAATCTGCTGGTCTTTCAGGCCAGGTATTTCATCCCCATGACGCAATCCGCCGAGTTCAGACTCAAAGCAGACCTGCTGATGCCGCTGACCGTACGCAGCGACGGGCCGGCCCTGTTGCGCACGGCAGGCCATTTCCTCGCCATCGCGCTGGCAGCCACCGCCACCTGGATGCTGCGCGCGACCTGGTGGCAGGTGCCGCTGACGCTGGTCCTTGGCTATCTGGTCGCTTTCCTTTTTTGCGCGGAACACGAGACCGCACACCAGACCGCGTTTGCGAGCAGGTGGCTCAACGATCTGGTCGGCAATCTGGCGGCGTTTCTCGTGGTGCTGCCGTTCCAGTGGTATCGCCTGTTCCACTGGGACCATCACCGCTATACCCAGGATCCGCTGCGCGATCCGGAACTCGCCATGCCGCTGCCCACCAGCGGTCTTGGGGTGCTGTTGTTCTCGATCGGTATTTCGACCTGGCGCTCGCGCCTGTTGATGCTGTTCAACCACGCCATCCTCGGGCGCGTCACGGCGCCCTGGGTGCCGCAACAAAAGCGTGCGCTGGTGATTCTTGAAGCACGCTGCTATCTGGCCGGATATGTGGCAGTCCTCGTGCTCTCGATTGTGGCGCGTTCGATGCTCGCGCTCGAGCTGTGGCTCATCCCGGTAGTGCTGGGGCAGATATTCATGCGGCCTTACCTGATTGCAGAACACACCGGCTGTCCGTATTCGCGTCTGATGCTCGAGAACACGCGCACCACCTACACCAATGCAGTGGTGCGCTACTTCGCCTGGAACATGCCCTATCACACGGCTCATCACGCCTATCCCGCAGTGCCTTTTCACGCGCTGCCGAAATTGAACGTGCACCTGAAAGACCATCTGCGCTCGGTTGAGCACAGCTATCGCGCCTCCTTTGCCAGCGCGCTTTCCTATCTCAAAGGTGAACGTCGCGCACGCAAAGAGCGCGTCAAGGCGGCGGCATGAATCCTTTCCTGATTCCAGACGCTGCAGCGTTGACAGATGCCGTGACCGCCGAGCGCGATTACATGCTCGAGACCCTCACTGATTTCGTGGCCTGCCCGAGCTTCTCGGGACAAGAAGAACAGGCGGCCGAGTTCATGGAAGGCGCGCTTTCGGCGCTTGGACTGTCCTTGCGCCGCATTCCTCTGGTGACCGACCAAATTTCCTCGCTCAGCATGTATTCGCCGGCGACTTCACCAGACAATGCGCGCTACAGCCTGTTGGCCACCCATGTGCCGAACTCGCCAGCGACGCAGCGCGCTGGCAGGTCGGTGCTCTTCAACGGTCACATGGATATCGTGCCGACCGGTCCGGAGTCGCTTTGGAGCAGTGCGCCGCTCAAGGCACGCATCGAGGGTGACCTGGTGTTTGGCCGCGGCGCAGGCGACATGAAAGCCGGCATCGTTTGCGCCATGACTGCCTTGAAAGCACTGCAGCGCCTGGGACTGCAGCCGGCCGGCAAGCTTGCCATCAACACCGTGCTCGAAGAAGAGAACACCGGCAACGGCACGCTCGCCTGCCTGTCGCAGGTACGCGACTTCGACACCGTGATCATTCCGGAACCGTTTGACGAGACCCTGATGGCAGCGCAGGTCGGGGTGCTGTGGTGCCAGTTTGAACTGACCGGAAAGCCGGCGCATGCCGCCTATGCCACCACCGGCGTCAATCCGATTGCAGCCTCGATCGCGATCTATCAGGAGTTCAAGAAGCTCGAAGCCGCCTGGAACGCGCCGGAGCAGCGTCACCCGCTGTATCGCGAGCACGCGCATCCGATCAACTTCAATCTCGGCTACATCAACGGCGGTGAGTGGACCTCGTCGGTCCCCTGCACCTGTTCCATGGCGATCCGTGTCGGTTTCTATCCGGGGGTGAGCGTCGATGAAGTCAAGCAGCAGGTCGCTGAGGTGGCCGAGCGCGCCCTGGCATCTCTTCCCAACAATCTGTCCTTAACAATCACCCATCGCGGCTTTCATGCGCCGGGCTGTACCTTCGATCTGGAACACGAGTCGATGCAGCTGCTGGCCGCTGCGCACGAGAAAATCAACGGGGCCAAACCCAGGGCGGTGGCGCTGACTGCCACCACCGACGCGCGCTTCTTCAGACTCGATGCCAACATGCCTGTAACCTGCTACGGTCCCAAAGCCGACAACATCCACGGCGTCGATGAATCAGTCTCGATCGCCAGCATGACGCGTGTCGCGACGGTGATGGCGCAATTCATCGTCGACTGGTGCGGCGTCGAGCCGCTGGCCGCGACCCTGCAGACCACGCTGGCCGCAGCAGAGCCCGCCTCGCCGCTCGACACTGCACGCATTCTTGTCACACCGCTCGGGCGCTAGGCGCCCATCTTCCGCAAAGGAACTACCCGCCATGGCCATTCACCGTCGCGCCTTCTTGTCCCGTGTGCTGCTCGCAGCGTCATGTGTTGCAGCTTTTTCGTGGAGCAGCGCGACCCTGGCCGAGGACAAGCCCGTTGCTGGCGGCACGCTCAACATGCTGGTCCAGCCCGAGCCACCCACCCTGATGCTGGGGCTGAACCAGCTCGGGCCCACCCAGTTCGTGGCG
Source organism: Gammaproteobacteria bacterium (assembly GCA_964657655.1). Lineage (GTDB taxonomy): Bacteria > Pseudomonadota > Gammaproteobacteria > Burkholderiales > Burkholderiaceae_D > CAJCIC01. The sequence continues at coordinate 7,734 of CAZZVZ010000130.1, forward strand.
GGCAAGATCTACCAGTCGCTGCTGACCTACGGTCCCGACCTGAAGCCGTTGCCTTCGCTTGCCAAGTCGTGGACCATCTCGCCCGATGGGCTGACCTACACCTTCGTGCTGCAGTCGGGCGTCAAGTGGCATGACGGCCAGCCGTTTTCTGCGGCCGATGTGGTGTTTACCGCCGACAAGTTCCTGCGCGAGGTCCACCCGCGCATGCGCGCCATCATGAATCAGCGTGTGGCATCGGTGTCTGCAGTCGGCAACGATACCGTAGTGTTCAAGCTGAAGGAGCCGTTCAGCCCGTTCATCTACGTGTTCGAAGTCTCGACCATGCCGATCATTCCGAAACACATCTATGACGGCACCGACTTCCGCACCAACCCGGCCAACAACACGCCGATCGGGACGGGCCCGTTCATGTTCAAGGAATGGAAACGCGG
>CAZZVZ010000131.1:0-8147 GCA_964657655.1 Gammaproteobacteria bacterium
CCCCGCACCGATGATGCCGGTGACGCCACCAAGCGCCTTTCGATCGATGAAGGGCACCACGGCGTAGGTGGCACCACACGCCATGTGGGTGAAGAGACCGAAGAAGGTCATTGAGAGAATCGCAGTCGTCACGCTCGGCGCCTTGGCGAACAGCATCAGACCCACGCCCTCGAGCACCATGCAGCCGAACAGCAGCTGCGTGCGGCCGTCGAGCCCTCTAAGCGCGGCGATCTTGTCACTGACGATGCCGCCCAGCGCGCGTGCGAACAATGCCAGGCCGCCGAAAATTCCCGCAGCCAATCCGGCGGTGGACAGCGTCAACTGGAACTTGTCGACGTAGTAGGTCACAGAGACGGTATGGATGAAAAGCTCGATACCAAAGCAGGCGCCATAGGTGGCCGCCAGCATCCACACCCGATAGTTGCCGCAGGCAGTGAGGAAAACAGCAAGCCCGCTCTTCTTGCCCGCATCGAAAGCCACGCCCTCGGCGCGCAGGTCGACCAGGTCGCCTTGCGGCGTGTCCTGGGTGTATCTCGCATACACCACCGCCATGATCAGCATGGCAGCGCCAGGAACAATCATGGCCACGCGCCAGCCGAGTGCCTGCTGAACGCCAAGCGTAATGACGGCCGTCACGATCAGCGGCATCAGGGTCTGCGCGACACCACCACCGGCGTTACCCCAGCCCCCGACCGTGGCGTTGGCCGTGCCCACCACGTTGGGCGCAAACATCACGCTGGTGTGGTACTGGGTGATGACAAACGATGCGCCGATCGCGCCGATGCAAAGCCGAAAAAACAAGAACGCCTGGTAGCTGTGCACCAGCGCCAGACCAAACACCGGAATCGAACCAATCGCGAGCAGCCAGGTGTAGGTGCGGCGCGGACCGTACTTGTCACAAAGCGGTCCGACCAGAAGGCGAAACAGGATGGTCACCGCCACGGCTGCAATGTTGATGTTGGCGACCTGATCCTTGGTCAGCTTGAACTCCGTGCGGATCAAAGGCATCAGCGGGGCGGCCGCGAACCAGGCGAAAAAACAGATGAAGAACGCCATCCAGGTCAGATGAAATGCGCGCATCTGAGGCGTGGTGAAACTGAACAGTTCGATGCGTGTGGCTTTGGCGCCGTTGACGTTGATCGGCGGAGAAGAAAACAGCATGACAAAGCTCCCGGTTAAGCACGATCAAGGGGGGACCGATTGGGGCCGCTAAAAGCAATTGATATGCCATTGCGAGAGCTGTGAGGGCGTATCGACCGCATCCGGCAGGCGCCTTGTGCGGCAGCAGCGCGATACATCAGAACGTCCGGGCTTGGCAACGCCCAAAGCGCGGATCAGCCGCACGCTTGGAGTGCCGTGTCGTGCGAGCCGCCCTGCTTTAGTGCCGCAGCTTAGACAGCGGTCAGCGCGTGTGCGATTGGCCGAGCCAGTCATGCACCCTCTGGATCGCAGCTGCGAACTGGCCAGGCGCTTCCTGGGGCAGATTGTGTCCGGCGCCATCGACCATGACATGCTCGTGTCGTCCGGAGAAATGCTTGCCGTGGTGCGCGGTCGAACCGCCCGACACCCCGTCTGTCGTGCCATCGAGTGTCACGCACGGCACAGTGATCAGAGGTTTCAGAGCGAGCTGCCGCTCGATGTCAGCCAGATGGGTGTCACCAGGCACGAGCCCGAAGCGATGCCGGTAGGAATGGATCACCACGTCGACAAAATCGGGGTTATCGAAGGATGCAGCTGTCTGGTTGTAGGTCGCCTCGCTAAAAGCCCAGCTGGGGGACCACAGTTTCCACAGCAGCTTGCACAAGTCGTGACGATTCTGCTCGAGCCCATGTCGGCCGCGCTCGAGGTTGAAATAGTACTGATACCAAAGCCGCTGCTCCTGTTCGGGTGCCACGGGGTTGATCGAGCCTTCTATGTCCTGGATGTTGTAGCTGTTGCAGCTCACGAGCCCGGCCACCAATTGCGGCCAGAGCGCAGAGACGACACACGCGGCCCGTCCGCCCCAGTCATACCCGGCCACGATCGGACGGGAAATGGAGAGCCGCTCGATGAACTCGCGCAGATCATGGCCAAGCGCTGCCTGTTCGCCCGACCTGAGGGTTGCCGCTCTCAGAAACCGGGTCGGACCATAGCCCCTCAGGTAGGGCACATACACCAGCGCGCCACGCTCAGCCAGCGTCTTCGCCACGCTGTCATAGGCATGCACGTCATAGGGAAAGCCATGCAGCAGCACCACCGGCCAGCCATTCGGGTCACCTGCAGTGAGGTAGCCGATGCGCAGGGTTGAGGTGTCGACAAACTGGTTCATCCGATGACCTTTGCGGCGCCAGACCGCAATGCGGGCGTCATGCTGGCCGCGCTCAAATGCGGCGCTCGCATGCTAGTGCGCGACCTGGTTGCGGCCAGCGTGCTTGGCCTTGTAAAGGTTTTGATCTGCCACCTCCAGCATCGCGACGCCGGATCCGAGCGCAAGGTCGGCCGTCACTCCGATGCTCAAGGTCACGCGCAGCTCCGGATGGAGTTCGCCCCAGGGGAATCCCTCGACCGCCGTTCGCACGCGCTCGCAAGCCATCAGCGCGCGGTTGATTTCAAGCCCCTTTAGCACCAGCGCAAATTCCTCGCCACCATAGCGCACCACCAGATCTTCACCTCGCACAGCACTCGTCAGCAAGGTGGCAACGCGTTGTAGCACCTGATCCCCCACGGCGTGCGAATAGCGATCGTTGATGTTCTTGAAATGATCGATGTCGGCAAGCGCGATCGCCAGATGGGTGTCGTCCTCGACGGCGCGCGCATACAGGTCCAGCAGTCCCTGGTCGAGGCGTCGACGATTGGCCAGTCCGGTCAAGGGATCGCGATATGCCTGATCGTGCAAGCGTTCATTGAGCAGTGCAAGGCGATCGCGCTCGGCGCGAAACTTGTCCGCCTGCAGGCGCACCTCGTTGACTGCGACCTGAACCTGCAGGTCACGCGTTCTGCGCTCGTTTTGTTCAGAATGCATTGCATCCTTGAACGCATCGCAATGCTTGAAATGAAACAGTGCCAGCTGAAACTCGTCAAGATCTTCGAAGCAGCGGCTCAATTCTTCATGCGCTCGTCGTTGTCTGGCGATGGAGTTGATGGATTCGCCGACCGCCAGAGATCGCTGAAGCAAATCCACAGCTTCAGCTGCTTTGCCCGACAAGCGCAGAGCTTCGCCGATATTCGCAAGGCAGAGCGACTCGTTGTAGCGATCGCCCGCAGCTTGAACGATCTCGAGCTGCTTCTCCATGAGAGGCAGCGCCTGGTCGATTCGACCCAGGCGCGCCAGCACCGAGCCGATATTGCCTGCGATCAGGCCCTGCAAATGGCGATCGGTGGTTTCGCCTGCAAGCTGTGCGGCCTGTTCAAAGTAGCTTTGCGCAGTTGCAAAAGCGCAGCTCGCTTTGTCCGGGTCGCTCAGTCTTCGCTCCTCGGCCAAACGCAGATGAAGGGTCCCGATACTATTGAGTGACGAGGCTTGGGCCGCCTGGTCGCCGGCCGACTGGTGATGGGCGGCTGCCTCCTCATGAAACTGCTGCGCACGCGCAAAGTCTCCCAGTCTCGCGTAGAGCATTCCCATGCGCTGCAGCAGCGGCGCGCGGGTCTCGGGTCCAAGATCGCTGGCCAGTTTCAACGCTGCGGCGTAGGCCTCGGCAGATTCGGCAAAATTGCCGACATGGGTATCGATCTGGCCGATGCTGTGCAGGCAGGCGACCACCATGGCGGGCTGATCCAAACGTCGCCACAGCTCTTCGGACTCGATAAAGCAGCTCATGGCTTCTGGATATTGCGAGCGTGACAGCAGCACGCCGCCGACGAAGTCGAGAACCTGTGCGAGCTGATCGATCTGCTCGCCCGTGCGGGCTTCAGCGATGGCAGCGCGTCCCAGTTCAACAGCCCGTTGGCTGTCTCCTGCAGCAAAAGCGCGGCGTGCCTCGGCGATGTTTGTCATCACTCGTCTATTAGGGCGTCCGTCGCAGCGGCGACTATTGAAGTCTGCCGACGACGCTCGCCACGAAGGTCAGCAATTCTGCGGGTTCCACCGGTTTCACAAGATGCGCTCTAAAGCCGGCTCGCACTGCCTTGATGCGGTCTTCAGCGCGTGCAAATGCGGTCAGGGCAACCACCGGTCGGTCCAACCCTGCCTGCTTGGCCTGCCTCAGAAAATCGAATCCGTCTTCATGGGGCATGCCAATGTCGCAGATCACGATATCGGGTTGCCACTGCGAGATCAGCTCAAGCGCTGCGGCGACCGAGACGCACACCTTGACGCTTGCACCATGCCCCTCAAGGATCACGCGCACCAGCTCGCCGGCGTCTGGTTCATCGTCGACCACAAGAACCTCGATGCCCGCCAAGTTTGTCGCGTCGACCTGCGGCGAATTCTGGTAGGTGGGCGTTGCGGGGTGGCGTCGAGACTGTTCTTCCTGGTGCGCTGCACGCACCGGCAGCGCCAGGATGAAGGTGGCCCCCTGGCCCAGCCCCGGACTCTTGACGCGCACACTGCCCCCGCTCAGCTCGATGAGACTTTTGACAAGGGCCAGGCCAATCCCCAGACCGCCGTGCTGCCGCCGGGTCGATGCGTCTGCCTGGCTGAAGCGGTCAAACACGTGCGGCAGGAAACTCGCATCGATTCCCATGCCGGTGTCGGTCACACTCAATTCGACATGTGAGTTGACGCGTTCGAGCACCAGCACAATCTTTCCGCCCTTGTCGGTGAACTTGACGGCGTTGGTCAGCAGATTCCACAGCACCTGCTGGAAGCGGCCCGCGTCGCCGACCACATTGGCGGCCAGCGGGTCGACCACCGATTCGATGCGAATCGACTTGGCGTCGGCCGAGGGCTTGATCGAGGCGACTGCGTTTTCGATCACATCGCTCAGATTGACGGGCTGCACGTCGAGCCGGATCTTCCCCGAAATGATGGCAGACAGGTCGAGCAGATCTTCGATCAGCTTGGTCTGGAGCCGGATGTTCCGGTCGGTCACGGCGAGCGCCTTCGACACCAGTTCGACGTTTGCAGGGTTTTGCTGGGCCACCTGGGTCCAGCCGAACATGGCATTGAGCGGCGTGCGCAGTTCGTGCGACAGGGTCGCTAAGAACTCGTCTTTCATGAGATTCATGCGCTCCGCTTCTTCACGCGCATAGCGCTCGGATGCGAGCATCGCTGCGACCTGCTGCTGCGCTTCTTCCAGATCGCGCGTGCGCTCGAGAACACGTGCTTCAAGGCTTTCGTTCATGGCAGCCAGGGCAAGCTCGGCACGCTTTCGCTGCTCGACTTCATTCTCACTTCTTTGCAGTGCGGCATTGAGTTGCGCGTTGCTGGGAAGTCGCAGTGCCTTGGGAATCAGGGGCCACAGCACGACGGCCGTGACCACCGAGACCGCGGCCGTGAGCACCTTGACGCTGGCATCAAACCAGTAATCTGGATGCCAGATGGTCCAGACACTGATGAAGTGGGTGGTGCCGCATGCAAAGATGAACGCCGAGAACAGCACCAGGATCCAGGAGAACTGCAGGTCTGTACGGCGCCGCACAAAGTACATCAGCGCAAGCGGGATGGAATAATAAGACAGACCGATGACCGTATCTGCAAGGACGTACATCCACAGCAGCACGGGTGTCCAGAGGTAGCAATGGCCGTGGGGCATGAACCCGGCATCGCTGAAAAAGGTGGTGGGGTCCATGAAAGCCTTTAAGAGAGCCGCAGGTCGCAGGTCATGTCTGCAAATGTTGCGCAATATCCGATCGGGCACGCCCGGACATCGGACAATTATGTCATCCCGGAGAAGGGATCTGTGGGACTCAAGTTTCTGATTTCTGTCCCGAGAAGGAGACGCCTCCGGGACGGCGTAATGCTTTAGCGATGTCACGCTCAGGGTGTAGATCCGTAGATCCCTTGATACACCTCTTCTGCTCCGAACTCATCACACCGAGATGAACTGATGGATCGCCGAACCGAACGGGGTTCCCCGTCACGTATGCATAGAGGTTGATGCCGCCGACTTCTTCGAGGGGGTCACGGCCGAGCCATCGTCCGATGAAGCGTCGTAGGCGCGGTATTCAGCGGGCACAGGCACGCTGGGGGGGTGGTAGTACTGGCCAGCGTAGGCGAGCGGCAGAGCGCCGGGTGCGCCGATCGGTGCAACGGTCGGGTGCCCTAAGCGTCGTACCGATTGCGCTAGTCCAGCGCGCCATTGGTATCGAGCGATGACTGCACCGAGCCTAGGTGATCTTTGGTGTCATACTGCTGCGGCCCCGTACCGCCCGCGCCCCTACACCACACCTTCGTCGTAGTAGGTCGCGAGCATATTGTCCGATCCATCCAGCGCCTGACACATCTGATCCCCACACCATAAATACCGAACCGTCACCGGCAACGGCATCACGCCAGATATGGGTCCAGCCTGTTCAACCACCGCCCAACGGCGGCCCACGCCGTCATATGTCGTACTAGCACCTGTGAGTGCTCCTGAAGGAAAAAATACTGAATCTGGATCAGACGATGCTCGGCATCCCAAACGAATTTTTTTGCCGTCTAATCGGCATTAACTGAGGCGGCCCCCTTGCCGGCTACGCTGCTCGGCGCGGGTGCATAGTTATTTTTTTAAAAGGTATTTCCAGATGCTGACCTTAGGACGAGTCCCCCAGATACTCATTTTTTTCTCATATTTCGCAGTGGGGCACCTCTGGCGTAGCTCCCACATGAGATCGTCATAGTCAATAAGATTGCTCCAAATTTTTATCTTGCGAGCGTTTCTCAGAAGGATGATGGCTCTTGGACTTGCTTCATTGGTTATCTGCACTATGCACTCCACGTCGGCGTATGGAGTCTCATGCCAAAAAATGCCTGCCGAAAAGTTTTGCTCGAGTAATCTAACTTGATACCGTGCCCAAATCCAAGCACACACCCCCGCCAATCCTGAAACGATAAACAACACTGGGAGACCCGTAGCCCAGAATTTTTCGCGCTGCGTGAGATAGAAGTAAACACCTGCCGTCGTACACGGCACGATGACAACCCACATAATCCGCGAATAGTACGGTTTCATCTTATACACGTAAGGCAGCGGACTAGCGTTAACGTCTGATCTAAATGCTGAAAATAAAGCGCTTCCGCCAAGTACAACGCCGACGACAAGTGATACCAGAGCGTTCATGTAATGATGAGGGATCATTCCTTACCCAGTGCCTCGCAGAGTTTTTTCCTTTTTTCCGCTGAATACTCAAAGAAAGAGAACCATGCTGGAGCAATTCCACCCATTCCATTGCTCATAATATTCTTATAAAGCAGGCCACTGGACTCGGATCCTCCTGCGAGCGCATCTAACTCAGCTGAGGTTGCTCCGAAACCGTCTGCCAGAAAGTTGCCTGCGCCCGCCATCGCAACACCATACCAGTCAATGGCCAGCGCATTACCATCTGCATTTAAATCTTGCCGCCCAGCTTCGACGGAAGCCGCGAACGCGCTCGTGTACACCAATGATGCACCGTCAGTCAATCCGATCACGAATCCAGTCGTAAAGCCAGCTGCGAAATTCGTCCCCACTTGCGACCAACTTCTTTCATTGTTAAGCGCACCTGCGAGCACTCCCCAGCCACCCCCGATTAGACCTCCGACTAATGCCTCTGGAACAAGCAAACCACTCGGATCATTTTGCCGTACCGGATTTCCCGCCGCGTATGCATACAAATTGACACCACCGGCTTCCTCGATCGGATCCCTGCTTAACCATCGTCCGGAAGAGGAATCATAGGCACGATGCTCCGCCAGATAAAGACCACTGTTGGCATGATAAAACTGGCCGGCGTATGAAAGAGGGAGGACACCCGGAGCTCCGATGGGTACAGCTGTCGGATTGCCCCAAGCATCGTACCTATTCCGGGAAACCAATGCTCCATTCGTGTCCAGTACCGATTGGACCGAACCGATATGGTCTTTTGTGTAGTAGAGCTGTCGCCCCGTACCTCCAGAACCCTGCACGACCCCTTCGTCGTAGTACGTCGCGAGCACGGTGTCGGAACCGTCACGCGCCTGGCAAATCTCGTCGCCGCACCAGAGATATCTCACGGTTGTTGGCACTGGCGGTACGCCGCCGACCGGCGGGCCCTGCTCGATAATCGAT
>CAZZVZ010000132.1:0-8138 GCA_964657655.1 Gammaproteobacteria bacterium
GTCAGCAGGTACCGCGCCAGGCGCGCGCGGCACAGCACCGCGAGCTGCGCGCACACGACGACGCGACGCCGGTCGCGGCGGCGTCGAGCGTCGGCGCCACACTCAACTGGCTCTGCAAGCCACGTGCCGCAGCCACGGGCGCCCATGGGAACGAGCGGTGCTTGTGACTGAAGGCCGCACCGGGCATCAGACGAGGAACCACGATGGATCAGTCCAGCATCATCTCAACGCTCAATACCCTGATCGACACCTGCAAGGATGGTGAAATGGGATTTCGCCTGTCAGCCGAACACGTGCAGCGGCCAGAACTGAGGACACTGCTGTGCTCGATGGCCGATCGCTGTACCGAGTCGGCCGGCGAACTGTCCGTGCTAGTTCGCCACCTCGGCGGCGATCCGGATCAGCATGGCTCGGCCGCAGGCGCCCTGCATCGCGGTTTGATCGATCTGAAGGCCATGTTCGGCGGTGCGGACGTGCATGCCATCCTGGAGGAATGCGAGCGCGGCGAAGATGCTGCCAAAAAGCGCTTTCGCGACGCCCTCGGTCGCGACCTGCCGCCTAACGTTCGCATCGTGATCGACCGCCAATACCAGGGGGTGGTGGCCAATCATGACCGCATCAAGGCGTTGCGCGACACCCTGCCAGCCCAGACGTGACGAGCGCTGTCCAGACCTAGCGGCGTCCCTCGCTGCCGGTTTCATCGCGTTTGGCAAGCGCGGCGAGAATGGAGATGATTTCCGACGGTTCGACCGGTTTGGCCATGTGTACCTGAAAGCCACTCGCCAGCGCCTTGATCTCGTCTTCTCGTTGCGAGAAGGCCGTCAGTGCCACGGCGGGCAGCCGTTTCAGCAGGCGCCGCCCCTCGTCGTCCCTGATCTGCTGCAAGGTACGGTAACCATCCTGCTCGGGCATGGCGATATCGCAGATCAACACGTCAGGCCGATCGTTCTCGGCAAGACTCTGCAGTCTTGCAACCACGGCTTTGCCAGAGTCGAAGCTGGTGACACTGGCCCCGGCCTGCTCGAGCAGCTCGGCGAGCGAATCACGCGCTTCCTTCAGGTCGTCGACCAGCGCAACCTGGATTCCCTGCAGCGATGCGAGTGTCTCCTCGCCGTGACGTCTCACGGTCGGCTCCTGGACCTTGATCTGGCTGACACTAAAGGGCAGCACGATTGAAAACAGCGATCCCTGATTCTCGCCGCCGCTTTCGGCCGCGACGCGCCCGCCGTGAAGCTCGGTAAGCCTTCTGACCAGCGTCAGGCCCAGTCCGATACCGCCAGCGCGCCGGGTACTTGATTCGTCGGCCTGACGAAACGGATCGAAAAGATAGGGCAGGAACTGTGGCGAGATACCGCGTCCATTGTCGCGCACAGCAATCAGCACTTCGTCGCCGAGCTTGTCGAGCATCACGCTCACCTTGCCGCCCGCCGGCGTGAACTTGATGGCGTTGGACAACAGATTCCACACCACCTGCTCGATGCGCTTGCCATCCGCTTCCATGGCCGGCAGCTGGAACAGCACCTGTTTCTCGAGGGTTACGCCCTTGTCCTCGGCAAGTGCTGCAACACTTGCAAGGGCGGCATCGATGTTGTCTTCCAGCGCCACTGCACCCTTGTTGAGGCGCAGCTTGCCGCTCATGATCAATGTTGCATCGAGCAGATCCTCGATCAAGCGCACCTGCTGCTGCACACCAAGCTTGATGCCCGACAGTGCCCGCACCACAAGTGGCTGATCGAGCGGCACGTATGCCTCGAGCACATGGGTCCAGCTCTGAATGCCGTTGAGCGGCGAGCGCAGCTCGTGCGACACGATTGCCAGGAACTCGTCGCGCGCGCGAGCTGCCGCTTCGGCCTGCATGCGCGACGCCTGTTCGCGGATCAAGAGCGTGTCTCGCTCAAGCTGTGCTTCGGTATGTTCGGTGACATCGCATGCGATCATCACCATGGACTGGCAGGCACCGGCATTATCGATTTCAGGCACCACGCGCGCGTGGAACTGGAGCATGCGTTCACCGCGCGGCATGGCGAAACGGAATTCCTGCGATCGCAGGGATGCGAGCGCCAGATCGATTGCCTGGCGCAACGCTGCTGGTGCATCCTGGGCGAATTGCACAGCCTCGACGGTCTTGCCACTAATGGCCTGCTCGTCGACCTGCAGCGCCTCGCGCCCGGCGCGGTTCAGATAGAGGTAACGCCCATCGCGGTCCAGACGGGCGACGATGTCGGGAATATTCTCGACCAGTTGTTTGAAATCGTTCACTGCAAATTTCTCACTTGCCTGCTGCCTGATCACCTTCGCTGACAAGTCAGCAGGCGCTCAACGCAAGGACGATGGGTACACATTTGGGGCCGCCATTGGCACCGGCGCTCTGACGATGCGCCCGACATGCCAAACAAACAACCTAAAAACCGGCGAGCTCTTGGCGGCCACACAGTGCAGCCAGGGTGTTCATGAACACACGTCACGAAGCCAGGAGGCGCGCCAGCCGACTGAGCGCCACGCTTCTTGTTAGATCCTCAGGCGCCCTGGCCTTGCGGTTTGGAATAGGATGCTACCCGATCGCTCAGAAGCGGTGGCTTGAGCGCGTCGAAATCGCTCCAGCGTCCTGCCTGCCAGCGCCCGGTCGCCTTTTCGACCTCCATGCCGCCTGCATCGCGCAGCAGCGATGCAGCTGCCGTCTCACGCTGCGGGTCGACATGCACGGCGAGCAGAACACCGGCGTGACGGGTGCGCTGCTGTACCCCGGGTGCGCGCAGCGACGGCGTCTTCTTGGACTGCTCCATGGCGCCGATCAGCGACCCGCCATAGGCACCGACCAGTGCGCCAATGGCCGTCACCAGCCAGACCCAGCCCCAGCCAAGCATCTGCGCCAGCGCGAAACCGACGATGGCACCCAATGCTGCAAGAATCGCCGCCACCACGCCTGCGCCCTTGTGCGAAGTGCGCAGCCCGGGATCGACGTCGTGATCGCCGCCGAGCGGATAGCGATCATGCTGTCCAGGCGGGTTGACGAAAAAGATGTTGACGTCTTCCTCGGCAAAACTGTTGCGAAACAGGGCTTGGGCGGCATTTTCTGCCGCCTCAAAGGTATCAAAACGGGCCGCGACGATCAGTGACATCTCAATCCTCCAGCGATGTAATGGAGCTATCCCAGCAGAATCCGTACCGCGCGCTTGCATTGAGCATGATTGGGAATAACACTTGCGCTGGCACGCCCGATCAAGGAGGAGCCCATGGCATCCAATCCGTTGTATCGCGATGCGCTCGAACTGCTGAGCGAGGATCACAAAGAGATCCAGGACATCTTTCGCGAATTTGAAGACCGCAGCGAAGCGGCAGAAAAGCGCAGCCTGCTGCGCCGCCTGACCGCGGCGCTGACCGTGCATACCGAACTCGAGGAAGAACTGTTCTATCCCGCCATGCGCGAACAGCTGTCGGACTCGAGCATGATCGATGAGGCCGAGGTGGAACACGAACTGGCCAAGACCCTGCTTGCCGAACTGGGCGACATGGACGTGCACGACGCCCTGTTCGACAGCCGGCTCGAAGTGCTGGTGGAATCGGTCAATCACCACTTCGCCGAGGAAGAATCGGAAATCTTTGCGCAGATCCGGGTCGAGCGACCCGATATCGAAGCGCTCGGGCAGGAAATGCGCGAAAGAAAAGAAGAGCTTGAAGCGGAGTATCAGCCCGACGACGACGACGAGCTCGAAGACGACGATGATGACGACGAAATCCGCTTGTACGAGGACGAATGAGCTCAAGCCAGAAGCCAGCTCCCTGTTGACAGGCGGATGCACGTGTCGGCCGCGTGCGCCAGCAGCGCTGCCATGGCCGGCCACGGCCCGGCCTCGCAGCCAGCTCTTTACTGCTGTTCGCCTGCCTCAGGTGATTGCCGGCGGCAGGGGGATTCCAGGTGGCGCGATCGGCGTGCTGGGTGGCTCCGGACGCGGCACGGGCTGACCCGGATCATCGGGCTCGAGCGGCCGACCGGGAGGATCGCCGATCGGTGGTTTACCGGGGTCGCCCACACCTGGCAGTGCCGGATCAACCATGGGCGGCATTGGTGGCGTGGTGTGTGCCCAGGCGCCGGAGCGAAATGCCCGGGACAAAAAAGCGGGGTCGGTAATGGTCATGTGAATCTCCTTGCCGGTGATTGAGCAAGGGGTATTCCCATCGCGTCCCAGAGGGCGCGACTTGACCCAGGTCAGCTGCCTTCGGCTTCGAGCGCCTCGCCCGTGCCACCTGCCGAATATTCTTCCAGCCGGTTGTAGAGCGTCTTCAGGCTGATGCCAAGGATATCGGCTGCATGCTTTTTGACGCCGCCGCACTGCTCGAGCGTGGCGTAGATCAGGGTCTTGTCGGCTTCAGCCAGCGAAGTGCCGACCGGAATGCTGATGGCAGCACCAGCGGCCGGCTTGTTGGGCGAAATCTGCAGCGGCACAGCCGAGGTGTTGATCGGACCGTCGTCGGCCATGATGAAGGCGCGCTGAACATAGTTCTTCAGCTCGCGCACATTGCCTGGCCAGTGATGCGCGCTCAGATTGGCCAGCACTTCGGGTGGAAAGGTCTTGCTGGTCTTGTGAGCAGCATTGAGCTGATCGAGCAGGCTCTGGGCAATCAGCTCGACGTCCTTGCCGCGCGCGCGCAAGGGGGGCAGCTCGAGTGGAAACACATTGAGACGGTGATACAGATCCGCGCGCAGCTTGCCTTCGGCGACTGCAGCCTCCGGATCGCGGTTGGTGGCGGCCACCACGCGCACATCGGTTTCGAGTTCCTTGTTGGTGCCGACGCGCATGAACAGACCGGTCTCAAGCACACGCAGCAGTTTCACCTGCAGCTCGATCGGCATCTCGGTGATTTCATCGAGAAACAGGGTGCCCCCACTGGCACGCTCGAAGTAGCCTTTGTGCTGACGGTCAGCGCCGGTGAAACTGCCGCGCTCGTGTCCGAACATTTCGCTCTCGATCAGGTTGGGCGAAATCGCGCCGCAGTTGACGGGCAAAAAGGGATGCTTGCGACGCAGGCTGAGCTCATGCACGGTCTGCGCGGCCAGTTCCTTGCCAGTGCCGCTTTCCCCGATCAACAGCACGGTAGCCTCGGTCGGGGCCACCTTGCCGATCTGGTCGTACAGCTCCTGCATGGCCGGGGAATTTCCGAGCATCTGGCCAAAGCGCCCGAACCGGCGCAGTTCGCCACGCAGGCTGCCGATTTCCGCCTTCAGATCGGTCGAACGCGGCACCCGGTCGAGAATGCTCTTGAGGCGCTGGATGTTGATCGGCTTGACCAGATAGTCAGCAGCGCCCAGGCGCAGTGCGTCGACGGCACTCTCGACGCTGGCGTGGCCTGTGATCAGGATCACTTCGACTGACAGTTTGACGTCGAGGTCTTCGAACAGGTCCATGCCGCTGCCATCGGGCAGCCGCAGATCGGTCAGAACCACATCAGGTGCCTGACGCACGATGTGAATGCGCGCCTCGCGCAAATCGCCTGCGACTGACACGGTAAAGCCTTCGGCTTTGGCAATCTCAGCCAGGGCAGCGCGCGTATTGGGTTCGTCGTCGACGATCAGGACGTGGGGCATCTATTCATTCAGCGAAAAATTAATGGAGCGACCGCTGGCGAGCTCACCAGCCGGCAGAACAGGGGGCGATTATGAACTATGTTGCAGCAGCGCCGAAACTCTGGCGCGCTGCGCACTACAAAGCCAACATCGGCGAGCAGTTAGGCAGTTGGAAACTGGAAGCTGTCGCGTTCATTGATGTCCGAAGCGTGAGCTGGCACTTCAACCCGCTCCGAGCGCCCCTGGTTGCCGTTCTCGAGCGCCACTTCGGGGACATTGCCACCCTCGCCTTCCCAGACCACCTCATGATGGGCCTGGGCTGCCATGCGCTGTTCGCGCATACGTTCGCGTAACGTGACGTAAGCCATCGCAGCCAGAGTCGCTGCCACACCAACCACCAGATTCGATCTTAGATAAGACATGTCAGTCCTCCTTTATTTGCGATCTATTCACTTGCCGGAACGACGGCGACCACCTGCCGGCGCCGCACCAGGGCAACGCTCTTGGCGACAGTCTTGACCAGTCGCGCCAGGCCCCACACCCGCGTCACGGTGCGCAGCACCGGACTTTTCCTGAACACCAGTCCAGCCAGCGGCAGGATCAGGGGCGCGTAGCGACCGGCCAGTCTTGGCACACCACGCAGGCTGGAAAGTATGCGGGCCACCTTGATTACTTTGGGCAGGATCACCAGCACCGAGGCGCGCGTGACTTCGCGCTCGCTGCTGATGCGACGCCGCAGGCGCAGCATGCGTTCCTGCGTGCCCAGCTTCCTGCTCGCGGCGAGCCGCGCTGGCTCATAGCTCGCCATGGGAAAACTCCGGAGCGACTTCGACGGGCTGCGTGAAGGCTTCCTCGTCCTCCACCAGCTCTGCAAGACTTGCGTGAAACAGTGTCGAGGGACGGCGGATGCGCTGGACTGCAAACAGCACCGATGCGATGGTGATGAGCGCGGCAATGGCGGCCATCCACACCACGCTTGCCATGCGGTCCGGGGTATCCCAGAAGTGGATGATGACTGCCAGGGCCACCAGCATCAGCGTGACACTCAGGAACAGATAGGCAAACAGCGTCGCCAGCAGCGCCACGAAGATGCGCTGCTTTTCCTGCTCGAGCTCAAGCCCGAGCAGCTGGACGCGCATGCGCACGTGGCCGATCAGGCTACGAGACAGGCGCGCCAGTGCCGACAGCAGTCCGGGATCAGAAGCGTTTGGTACGGCAGCCACGATCAATTCACGCGGCGACCGGCGAAGAGGCCGACCAACAGGCCGGCTGCAACGGCGATACCGACGGCCTGCCATGGATTACCGCGCACGAACACGTCGGTGGTCTCGCTGGCCTCCTTGTAATGCTTCCTGGCCACACCTTCGACGTCATGCAGCGTCTCACGGGCGCTGTCCAGATAGCGGCTGAAGTTGCGACGCGCTGCGTCGGCGCTTTCGCCGCTGGCGCTTGCGGTGGTTCGCAGCAGATCCTCGGCGCCCGAGATCAGACCCTTGAAACTCGAGACGACTTCATCCTTCGAGACTGAAAGATCGCGATTTGATGCCATGGTGTTCCCCCAAGATAGATAGGCGCGCAAAAGCGGCGCCTGCTTGCGGAGTCAGCGCAGTTTTTATGCCCAGAACGCACAACCGGCCTGCTCCGGCAGCGCGCGGCTCACCGCGGCGCAAAGTAAAAATTACCGGAAGTGATGTAGATTAGCTGTCTTTGCGCGGGGCTATTCTTGGAATCAATTTCATTTTTCGGGCTCCAAGCGGTACTATGTCGGACCCTTTGCACGAGGTTGACGCTTTCTCCATGGCCCGCACCGCACGTCCCGCAGCACCTGAACAAGCCACCGCGACGGGTGGAACAGCGCCGCCCTTTGGGCTTTTGTACGGCACCTCGAGCGTGATGCAGCAGCTCACCCGGCAGATCGAGCGGGTGGCCCAGACCCTCGCTACAGTGTTGATCATCGGCGAGAGCGGTACCGGTAAGGAGCTGGTGGCCAAGACCTTGCACGACTGCAGTACCCGTTCCAAACAGGCATTCATTCCGGTCAACTGCGGCGCGATTCCGGCCAACCTGATCGAAGCCGAGCTGTTCGGACATGAAAAGGGCAGCTTCACGGGTGCCACCTCGCAGCACGTTGGCTACTTCGAGCACGCCAGCGGCGGCACCATCTTTCTCGATGAAATCACCGAAATGGCGCCCGAGATGCAGGTCAAACTGCTGCGCGTGCTAGAAGCAGGCACTTTTCACCGGGTCGGCGGCATCGAGCAGATTTCCGTCGACGTGCGCGTCATCGCGGCCACCAATCGCGATCCGCAGCAGGCCGTCAAGGAAGGCGCCTTCCGTGAGGATCTGCTCTACCGTCTTGCTGTCTTTCCACTGCGCACGCCGCCGTTGCGCGAGCGCGAAGGTGACATCGAACTGCTGGCCCAGCATTTCCTCGACCACTTCAATGCAGCCGAAAAGGCCTCCAAGGTCTTTTCCAAGCGCTCGCTCGAGACCCTGCGCAGCTACGGCTGGCCGGGCAACGTCCGGGAACTGAAGAACACCGTGCACCGCGCCTTCATCCTCGCCGACAGATCGG
>CAZZVZ010000133.1:0-5223 GCA_964657655.1 Gammaproteobacteria bacterium
CCAGTGCCTGGGCACTGGCCGACGCCGAGGGCAGGCTCGCGGGTGGCAGGGTATTCATGCGCGGCTAGATGGCTGTGCGCATGCCGTAGTAGGCATTGCGCTGCGCGTACTCGTCATCGGCCTTCTGGCGCTTTGAATCTTCCTGGACGCGCGCCTTGTGCATTTCGCGTGCTTGCAACGAGCGAAACGACTCCAGATTGCGACGCGTCTCATGCCAGTGATCCTCGGCGCTGCGCTGTGCTGCTTCGCGACGGATGATTTCGGTGTCCTGCTGCGCGATGGCGCGACCCACGCTGCTGATGAAACTCTGGTAGTTGCGCATCATGTCGCCCTGCATGCCGCCTGCCACTTCGTGTCCGAAACGCTGCTGGTAGTCGCCGTTGTAGTTGGCCAGCACCATGCGCTGCTGGCGTGCGGCCGCGAGCGCCTGGCGCGCCTTGGCGAGCTCCAGGGTCGCCTCGTCATGACGGCTGTTGGCCAGTTCCTGGAGCAGTTTCAGTTGTTTCAGATCAGCCATGACAATTCCTTGGAGTTGACGTTGCAATCGGTGCGCTTAGCGCTTGACCCGCACTGTGATCTGGCCCAGCTGCGTGCGGCTTTGGACCAGATCGACTTTTTCATCCATGCCCTGTTGTAGCAGAGCCTCGATATTTGGAAAGAGTGTTATTGCCTGCTCGAGCAGGGGGTCGCTACCCCTCACGTAGGCACCTACATTGATCAGATCGCGACTGCGCTGGTAGCGTGAGTAGAGCTGCTTGAACTGCTTGATCTGGTCGAAGGCCGGGCCGTCGACCAGCACATGCAAGGCACGACTGATTGATTGCTCGATGTCGATGGCAGGGTAGTGCCCTTCATCGGCCAGCGAGCGCGACAGCACGATGTGTCCGTCGAGAATGGCACGCGCTGCGTCGGCGATCGGATCCTGCTGGTCATCACCTTCGGTCAGCACCGTGTAGAAAGCCGTGATCGAGCCGTGCCCGCTGGCGCCGTTGCCGGCGCGCTCGACTAGTTGCGGAAGCTTGGCGAACACCGAGGGTGGATAGCCCTTGGTCGCGGGCGGCTCATTGAGCGCCAGAGCAATCTCACGCTGCGCCATGGCGTAACGCGTCAGCGAGTCCATGATCAGCAGCACGTGCTTGCCCTGGTCACGGAAGTATTCGGCGATCGTGGTGGCGTAGGCGGCACCTTGCAGACGCATCAGCGGCGGTGCGTCTGCTGGCGCTGCAACCACCACCGAGCGGCGCAGTCCGTCTTCACCCAGAATGTTCTCGATGAATTCCTTGACCTCGCGGCCCCGCTCGCCGATCAGACCGACCACGATCACGTCAGCTGCGGTGTAGCGCGCCATCATGCCCAGCAACACCGACTTGCCGACACCGCTGCCGGCGAACAGCCCCATACGCTGTCCGCGCCCAACGGTGAGCAGCGCATTGATGGCGCGTACGCCCACATCGAGCGGCGTCTTGATCGGATCGCGCTCGATCGGATTGATCGCCTTGACCGACAAGGGCATCTGGGTCTCGAAATTGAGTGGCCCGAGCCGGTCGAGGGGCCGGCCGGCACCGTCCAGCACGCGCCCGAGCAGCCCGGCGCCTACAGGGAGATGCTTGGCAAGGTGATGCGAGGTGCGCTTGCCCGGCGCCTGGCCGCCGAACTTCGGCGCAGGCGGCGGGGTATCGATACGGTGCACCTCGGCACCCGGCATCAGGCCGTGCAGTTCGCTTGCCGGCATGAGAAAGATGCGCTCGCCGGAGAAGCCCACCACTTCGGCCTCGGCGTCGGTCATGCCCGGCTGGCTGATGATGCAGGTACTGCCGACCGGCAGGCGCAAGCCGACCGCTTCGAGCACCAGGCCCGAGACGCGCACCAGCTTGCCGTGGCTGTCGAGTTCGATTGGTTCTTGCACCTGTGCGTCGCAATGCGACAGATAGGTCTTCAGCCGTGCGGCAAGGGGTGCGGCGTTTGCGGTGGCGGGTGTCATGTCAGACCAGCCAGCTGTCGTTGCGGCCGAGCATGGCAAGCGCCTGGCTCCAGCGTTCAGCCAGGGTCGCATCGACCCGGCCGTTGGCGGCATCAATGCGGCAACCGCCAGCCTCGATCGAATCATCTGCCACCAGGCGCCAGGCGCCGCGCGCAATGTCGTCGGCCAGATGGCGGCGTACCAGATCGAGGTCGCTTGGATGCAGACGTAACACGTTGTCCTTCACATTGGAGACCAGCGCTGCGAGTGCGTCGCGCACCACCGGCAGCAGCAATTCGGGGCGCACGGCAATTGCCTCACGCACCATCTGCCTGGCCAGCGTGAGTGACAGACCGAGTACCGCCTCGGCGATGTCGCCCTCAAAGGCGGCCGACTGGGCGGCAAGAGCATCGTTTAACGTCGCGAGGCGCCGCATTTCTTCCTTGGCTTCTTGCAGCCCGTCGCGATAGCCTTCGTCGCGTGCGGCCTGATGCATGGCCTCGATCTCGGATGCAGTGGGCACCTTGACCGGCATTTCGCGCAAGGAGGGTGGGTCGAACGAGAATGCCTGCCAGGCGCTGAGCTCTGGCAGATGTTCCTTGGCGATGACGCGTTCAGACATACTGGTCGTCGCCTCTGCCACCCAGGTTCAGCTGGCCTTCGTCGGCAAGGCGCCGTGCGCTGCTCAGGATTTCCTTCTGCTCGGCTTCGACCTCGGAGAGTCTCACCGGACCCTTTGATTCGAGATCCTCGCGCAGCATGTCGGCAGCACGCTGCGACATGTTCTTGAACACTTTCTCGCGCAGTTCCTCGTTGGCACCCTTCAGGGCAATCACCAGCGACTCGCTTTGCACCTCACGCAGCAGCAGCTGCATGCCGCGATCGTCAAGATCGAGCAGATTCTCGAACACGAACATTTCGTCGAGGATCTTCTGTGCCAGTTCCGGATCGTGCTGACGCAGGTTCTCGATAATTTCGGCTTCTTCGGCAGAGCTGATGAAATTGAGTATCTCGGCCGCAGTACGTGCGCCGCCCAATGCCACACTCGGCGCGCGCGTGCCACCCGAGAGCAGCTTGGTCAGGACTTCATTGAGTTCTTGCATCGCCTGCGGCTTGATGTGATCGAGCGTGGCAATGCGCAGCACCACTTCGTTGCGCAGCGAGTCGCTGAGCTGCTGCAACACGGCGCAGGCCTGGTCGCGCTCCAGGTGAGCGAGGATCGACGCCACGATCTGCGGATGCTCGTTTCTGATCAGGTCGGCCACGCTGCCCGCGTCCATCCACTTCAAGCCCTCGATACCGGCTGAATCCGCAGTTTTCAGGATGCGTTCGATGAGCGGCCCGGCACGGTCCACGCCGAGCGCGCGGGTCAACACCTTGCGTACATATTCGTCGGAATCGACACCGAGCGCTTCGCTGGTATCAGAGGAGGTGCGAAAGCGATCGAGCACATTTTCGACCTTGTCGCGCGTGATGCTGGTGAGCTTGGCCATGGCTTCGCTCAGCCGTTGCACCTCGGGGGGCGACAGGTGCTTGAAGACTTCCGCGGCTTCTTCCTCGCCGATCGAAAGCAGCAGCACGGCCCCGTCCATCACACCGTCATCAGCCATTGTTTGCCACCCAGCCTTTCACCACGCTCGCCACCATCTTGGGATCGCTGCGCGCGAGTTGTTTTACGGCCTGCAGGTTTTCTGTGTATTGCGGCAGACGTGCGACTTCGGCCTGCTCGGCTTCTAGCTGCTGGATCTCACCTTCGCTGTGGACCGGCTGCTGGCCAAGGCGCTTGATGGCCGGGCGCAGCAGACCAAACACCAGGTACAGTCCAAGCAGGCCCAGCAGCAGGTTCTTGCCAACGTCTTTTGCCAGACCGATGTTCTGTGGGTCCTTCCACATCGGCACCGCCTCCGGCGTGTCGACATCGACCTGATTGAAGGCGGCGTTGACCACGTTGAGCGAATCGCCGCGATCCTTCGAGAAGCCGACCGCCTCGCGGGCCAGCGCCTCGATCTGTTCAATCTGCTTGGCGTCGAGCGGCTTCATCGACACGGCGCCCTTGTCGTCGGTGGTCTTATGGTTGTTGACCACGATGGCAACCGACAGGCGGCGCACAGAACCCATCGGCGCGCGCTTGACCTGCACGGTCTTGTCGAGCTCGTAGTTGGTGGTGCTGTCCTTGTGCGTGGTGGTCGAATCGCCTACTGGCGTCGGCGCTGCTGGCGCGGCAGTCGCAGCAGCAGCGTTGCTGGGCTGGTTCGAGGCAGCGCCCGGGATGCCGGTGGGCGCGCCTGCGACCGGGCTGCTCGAGTTCGCCTCGGTGGTCTGCTGGCTGCGGATCGCGGCATTGTCGGGCGTGCCGTTGGGCTTGTAGGTCTCCGCCGTGCTCTCCGACTGGCTGAAGTCGATATCGGCTGTGACCTGGGCGCGCACGTTGGCACGGCCGGTGATCGGCTCGATGATCGACAGCACGCGGTGCGTATAGCTTTGTTCCAGATCGTTGACGTAGGCCAGCTGGTTCGGATCAAGCCCGCTGTTGCTCTGGCTGTCGCGCGTCAGCAAGGTGCCATTCTGGTCGATGATGCTGACCGAGTCGGCGGTCATTTCGGGCACACTGCTCGAGACCAGGTGCAAGATACCTTCGACCTGGGCGTGATCGAGCGCCTTGCCGGGGTAGAGATTGAGGAACACCGATGCGCTGGGTTTTTCGGAGTCGCGCAGGAACACCGAAGATTTCGGGATGGCCAGATGCACACGGGCAGCCTGCACGGCCGAGACCGACTGAATGGTGCGTGCCAGTTCACCTTCAAGACCACGCTGGTAGTTGACCTGTTCCTGGAACTGGGTGGTGCCGAATTTCTGGTTTTCCATCAGTTCCATGCCGGTGATGCCGCCCTTGGGCAGCCCTTGCGAAGCGAGCTTCAGGCGCGCGTCGTAGACCATGCTCGATGGCACCAGGATGGCATTGCCGCCATCGGAGAACTTGTAGGGGATGTTCAGGGTGCCAAGTGCCTGCACCACTGCGCCGCCGTCGCGGTCGCCGAGGTTGTTGTAGAGCACCTTGTAGTCAGGGGTCTCGCTCCAGACGTAGACGCCGACCATCATGGCGACGACGGCCGCCACGGCGATGGCAAGGCCAGCCAGTTGGCGGGCCGGGAGTTGCAGGATGCGTTGCAGTGCGTTCATAGCCGACTTCCTTTGGGAGTGAGGCGATTATGCGAAGGATGGTCAAGGGCCGATCGAATGAATAAGGCGCTTTTTCGGGCGCA
>CAZZVZ010000133.1:5233-8128 GCA_964657655.1 Gammaproteobacteria bacterium
ATGCGTTCAGTTCCAGGACAAGCCGTGCGTTTGCACAGGCGGGACGATCAGTGCGGCGCAGCCGCTAAAGGACGCAGATGAGCAGCAACATTGATGCAGTAGGGGGGCTTGGCGCCCTCGGCGGCGTAGGATCGCTCGGTGGCGCTGCAGGCGGTGCCACCGCCAAGGCACTGGGCGGCGCTGCCGGTGGCAGTGCGCCTTCTTTTGTCGACATGCTGAAAAAATCGCTGGAACAGGTCAACCGGGACCAGAACACGGCTGACACCACTGCGGTCCAGTACCAGACCGGCCAGAACAACGTGTCACTCGAAGACGCGATGGTCTCGATGCAAAAGGCCAATATCTCGTTCCAGGCAGCCGTCCAGGTTCGCAACCGCCTGGTGAGTGCTTATACCGATGTCATGAACATGCAGATCTAGGCTGGCGCCAGATCGCCTCGCGCAGGGCCCGGTGACGAGGTTGGAGCGCAGTCAGCCACGCTGCTGCATCGCCATCAATTGGCGTCCCATCAGCTCGTGCAACTTGTTGACCGCTTTCAGGGGGCGCACCATGACCTTGAAGTGCGTGATGCGGTGCTCTTCATTCCAGGTGATCATGTCAATGCCATTGATCACCACCCCTTCGCAGGTCGACTGAAATTCCAGCACGGCTGAGGTTGGACCAAACCACTGGTTCAGGTATTCGAAGCTGTGGTTGTTCAACACCTCCATGGCAGACGCCAGGTATTTCTCTGTGATGGCCCGCCCGACCTGGGGGGTATGCACCACCGGGGACTCGAATATGACGTTTTCGTCGAGCAGCTCGGCCAATGCCTTGCTGTCGCGCAGACGGACCACGTCGTGCCAGCGTGCGATTGCAATGGGATGCATGATTGATCCAGAAAGGTTGGTCGTGCTTGGGTTGTCATCGGGTCGCGGCTGCATTGTGCGCCGCCCTGGCCGAACTGATCAATCTCGCATGCAATACCCCAGGTGCTGGGTTCCGACCCTCACGAGCCCGTGCCGGACACGGCGCCCATAGCAATCTGTTGGTCAGCCGTCGATGCGGTGCTCGACCTGGATGCGGTTGATGTAGCGTTGCAGCATGGCCAGCGCGCGTGAGTCGATGCGCGAAAACCTGCAACCGATACGCGTCGTGCCGCTGCGCCCTGCACGGACCGAAAAAAGCACGTTGCGAACTTCCAGATCAGCCACCAGTCGTGCCGTATTGGGCAGCTCCACAACCACGTCGCGCATGATCTTGCCGACCGGAAGGTTGGCGTGATTGCCCTCGATCAGGAACACCACGCCACCGCAGCTGATGTCGACACCGCGTGCGTTCATGTCGCCGCTAAGGCCGGTGTCTCCGCTGCCTGCGGCAAGGATGGATCCGTTGAGCGGCACCTTCAGCTGGATCGGCTGATTGAGCGGTGGCGAAATGCGGAAGAATTCGCGCCGCTGCAGGCGTATCAGGCTGCTCGGCAGGGCGCACTTGAAGACCGGCATGCCGCCCAGCACGGCGGTGGTGACGTTCGATCCGGAAAAGCGCACGTTGATATTGTCGAGATAGCTGTCAAAACGTACTTCGCGCGCATTGAGCACGCGCATGTTGATGTCTTCGTCACGGCCATACTCGAATAGCAGCACGCCGCTGGCGCGCTCGGCAGTGATCACGGTGGTCAGGAAGAACCAAGGTGAGTCCTGGATGTGCAGGCTGACCACCGTCGCGCGCTCGGCCAGCTTGACGAGGATGGCCTCGATCTCGAGGGCACTGCTGATGCGGTAGCGATCGAGATCGGGTGCCGCGCTATCGGCGCGATCGGACACATTCGGCTGCGAGCTCATGCCGCGGGCGCTTCGAGCTGCAGCTGCGCAGGTAGGGCGTGCTCGAGCTGATACACCCAGGCCAGCAGCTCGGCGATGACGCGATACATCTGCGGAGGAATGGCATGTTCCAGAGGGACATCGCGCATCAGCGCTGCCAGTTCCTTGGACGCATGAATCGGCACACCGGACTCGATTGCGCGCCTGACGATTTCGTCGGCGACAAACCCTTCACCCTTGGCCACCACCACGGGTGCGAAATCGTGTTCGCGGTAGCGCAATGCCGCAGCAAAGCGCGCCGGACTCAGAAACGCCTCATCGCGCCCAAGCGGCCCGTCACGAGCGTCGCTGTGATCGTCGTCATTCATGGCGGATCGCAAGGCCGCTGACGCGCACCTGATGGGCAGCGAGCGCATCGAGGAAGCTGCCACTGGTCTGGCGCAGCTTGTCGGCCGTGTCTTGCGAGCCGCTCTCGATGGCGACGCGCAACCCGGGCGTCGACCATGACAGCACGCTCTGCAGCCGTCCGCTTCTGGGCAGCAGCAGCCTGAGTGAGATGACACAGGTCTTCATGAATTCGTCGGTGGCACCGTTCTGGCCGCGCTGGTCGACTTCCACTTCGATGGCCTGCCCGGGCCATGCCCAGCCCACGTAGGCCACAAAGCGCGCGTCGGGCGCGAGCTGGGCGCCGGCTCCGGGCTGCATCACAGCCGATTGCGCGCCGGCGCGCAAGGACGGGTTGTCGTTGCCCGATGGATCCGTGCCAGCTGCAGTGTGGGCCGGTGCGGCAGTGTTTAGCAGCTCGCGCACGGCGTGCTCGAACAGGGTCACCAGCTGGTCGTAGGGAAGGTTGAGCGCCACACCGGCCGGGACGTCGTCCGGCCAGGCAGCAGGCGCATGACGCGCCCCGTTCGGGGAGAGCGGATTCGACTGGGCCGCCATCAGCTGCGGCAGATCAGGGCTCAACGCGACATCGAGGGCGGCCGGGATGTCGTCTTCTGACTGGACCATGCGGAATTTAAGGGCCGGCGCGGTGCCGATCACCTGCAGGTCGAGCTGCGATCCGGCTGGCGGCAAGTCGTCGAGCTGCAGC
>CAZZVZ010000134.1:0-7536 GCA_964657655.1 Gammaproteobacteria bacterium
CGGTCCTTGAAGGCCTCCGCGGCAGTTCTGGTGCGCTCGGCATCAAATTCGAGCCTGAGGTGGCCCTTCTTCGCCAGCGCATTGATGAGCGCCTCGCGGCGCGCGTCGTTGTACGGCTTGATGGCGATGTTGGTCTCGAGATACGTCTGCATCTCGGGACTGAGGGAGACGATTTCGTCAGGCGACAGGATCGCGACTTTCTTGAACAGATTGTCGTGCAGCAGCCGCTGGCTGTCGCTCGAGGCGACGGGTGGAGCTTCGCCCGCGCATCCGGCAAGTGCTGCGGTCAGTAGTGCGGCAAGGACGGCATGGCGCATATCTGTCTCCGGCGACGCGTCCTGGGGCAGGACGCCCTTACAAGATAGCAAATACTTGCACGGCTCGACAGGGCCATGACACGAGAATGTGTCAGAGTTGGCATGCAACGCGACAATGCTGCGATGTTCGCAACAGGTAGAAGGCTCAGCGCGCTGCCTTGCGCGCGGTCTTCGCCGTCTTTTCGCTCCTTGGAGCACGCCCGGATACAGTCTTGGCCTTGGTGGCGGACAGGGCCTTGGGCGCCGACTGGCGCGCGATACTCGGCTGACGGTTGGTGGCGCCTAGGATCTCTTTCCAGTAGATCGCAGCGCGCTCGCTGTGCGCTTGCATCAAGGCCACTGCCTTTTCAGGATCACGGTTCTTGATCGCCACATACAGGCGCTCGTGCTGCCGGGCAGACTCCGCGCCGCGCTTGGGGTCTGCAAACAACGCTGAACGGCGGCCCTCGGAGAGCCGGTAGAACGAATTGAGTACCCGCACGAGAACATCGTTGCGCGAGCCTCTCACGAGGGCGATGTGAAACGCGGTGTCGAGCGCGTAGATGTTGCCCTTGTTGGCAAGCACCGCTTTGGTTTGCGCGATCACGGCCGCCAGCGCATCGAGGTCGGCTTCAGTGCGCCGCTCGCACGCCAGCTGCACCGCGCGCATCTCGAGTGGCCAGCGTACTTCGAGCGTGTCGTGCAACTCCTGCTCGCTCGGCGGTGCACCCATTTCGACCAGCAGCACCATGGTCTCGAAGCTGCTGTCGGTCGACATGCGCCTGAGGTAGATCCCCGAGTTCGGCCGAGATTCGACCACACGCAAGGTCGACAAGGTCGAGAGCGCTTCCCTCAAAGCATTGCGACCGACGTTGAAACGCTCGGCGAGCGCACGTTCGGAGGGCAGGCGTTCGCCATTTTCATAGCCGCGTTCCTTGAAGAACGCCAGCATGCGACCCACCAGCTCAGACCGGGCGGTTGAAGGATCGTGCAAATTCGGTAACGACTGGTCCATGAAGGCCTCAAAAAAGATGCCGCGCGTCTTTCTCATCCAGCCGGTGGCAGATCACCTCGAGCCGGCCACAGGTCGAGTAATTGTGCCAGTCCGCTCGGCTGCTGGGGTGCCGCGTGCTGGATCCTGAACGGCGTGCGCGACAGCCTCGGTGCCGGCGCGGGATGCTCGACCCCATCCACCTCAGTAAAACTCTCGCGTGCCAGGTTGTGCGGGTGCAAACGCGCTGCGCTCAGGGGCAGCACCGGCGCGAAGCAGCAGTCGGTTCCCTCCAGCTGGCTGCACCACTCGGCCAGTGGCGCGCTCAGGAAAATGCGCGCCAGTTCGGCGCGTAGTAGTGGCCAACGGTTCCGGTCGTGCTGGGCGTCGCGTAGGCTGGGCGCAACGCCCAGCTGTTCGCACAGCAGCGCGAAGAACGCCGGCTCGATGGCTGCGATCGAAAGCCACTGGCCGTCCGCAGCCTGGTAGACGTCGTAGTAGGGCGCGCCGCCGTCAAGCATGTTGCTGGCGCGCTGCTCCTTCATCTGGCCGCGCATCTGAAAGGAGAGATAGGTACTCATCAGGGAAAAAGCGCCATCCGTAATCGCAGCGTCGATCACCTGGCCCCGGCCAGACCGCTGACGCTCATACAGCGCGGCCAGAATGCCATTGACCAGGTAGAGACTGCCAGCACCATAATCGCCAATCAGGTTGAGCGGAGGTACTGGTCGATCAGCGGGGCCGATGGCGTGCAGGGCTCCGGTGAGTGCAATGTAGTTGAGGTCGTGCCCGGCCGAGTCGGCCAGCGGTCCGTGCTGACCCCAGCCGGTCATGCGTGCATAGACGAGTCGCGGATTGCGGCCACACATCACTGCGGGACCAAGTTCGAGACGCTCCATGACGCCCGGACGAAAGCCCTCGACCAGCACGTCGCTGCGATCGATCAGCCGGCACAGTTCGGTGCGCTCTCGCGGGTTCTTCAGGTCGGCGAGCAGCGCGCGCCGGCCGCGCCCGACGATGTTGCTTGCCCCACCCAGTTTTGCGTCCGGACGCTGTACGCTGACCACGTCAGCGCCCATGTCGGACAGCAGCATGCAGGCAAATGGTGCGGGCCCAAGGCCCCCGAATTCGACCACGCGCACGCCCTCCAGGGCGCTGCCTGCGGTGGGCGCGCTTTGGTGTGTGCCGACCGTCGAATCCGGGTCCACCGTCACCTTTGTCATGCGCTGACTCGCCATTGCAGCAGCCCGTAGGGTGGAGCGGCCTCGAGATGCGACTCGAAAACCCCGCCCACGGCGGTACCGATGCGCGGCTCTTGAAGCGGATCGCCAAGCAGGTTGCCGATCATCCGGACATCGCCTGCATGCGGCAGGCGCACCAGCACTACCAGGTACGGTACGCGGCTGACCAGCACCGGGTGGGAAGCGTGCCAGACGCGCTCCCAGCTGAAGATCTCGCCTTGTGCCATGACCTCTTGGAACGGCGGGTCGGCTGCGTGGCAGGCATGGCAGATCCACTCCGGCGCGAACTGCCAGGTACCGCAGGCGACACAGTGCTGTACCAGCAGGCGTCCTTGCCTCAGACCATCCCAGTAGGGTGCTGACACGCCATCGCTTTCGGGCTGTGGCGCAGGCAGGCCGGCAGGCAGATAGCTCGATGACGTCATGCGAGCGCAGCCTTTGAAGAGAACAGCAGCGAGCTCGCGGGTGCTACCATCGGACCGCCCACCACCAGCGCCACATCATGGCGCACCGCCTGGCTGCTAGAGGTGCCCCGCACCTGCCGCACCGCCTCGAGCATCAATTCAAAACCCTGGATGTAGCACTCTCCGAGGTTGCCGCCCGATGTGTTGAGTGGCAGCGCGCCGTCAGGTGCGAGAAGGCGCTCGAGCGTCAGAAACTGGTCGGCATCCTCGGCGTTGTAAAAGCCGTGTTCGGCAAGAGCCATCACCACACCGCCAGTAAAGTTCTCGTAGCACTGCACGCTGCCGACATCCTTGGATTCGATGTCGGCCATGCGGTATAAGTCGCGCGCGACAGTGCTGTAGTTGGCGCTGGCGTAGTCGGGGTTGTTGTGTGGCGAGGCCGAGAAGCGCCATTCGGCACCGCTTGCGGCGCCGAGCAGATACACCGGCTTGTCGTGAAATCCCTCAGCACGCTCTGCATCGACCAGCAGCAGCGCTGCCGCACCATCGTTTTCCATGCAGCAGTCATAAAGGTGGAAAGGCCCGGCAATGAGGCGCGATGCGTCGTATTTATCGGCAGTCAGCGGCTTGCCGTACATCACTGCGCGCGGATTGGCCTGGGCATGGTGATAGGAGGCGAGCGCCACCGCGCGC
The DNA here is from genome assembly GCA_964657655.1 of Gammaproteobacteria bacterium. Classification (GTDB taxonomy): domain Bacteria; phylum Pseudomonadota; class Gammaproteobacteria; order Burkholderiales; family Burkholderiaceae_D; genus CAJCIC01. The sequence goes on from CAZZVZ010000134.1 coordinate 3,626, forward strand.
AGTGCGTCCTGGCTGACCTGATACTGGTGCATGAAGCGCTGTACCCGCATGGCAAATTTCTGCGGCGGTGCCATCATGCCGTACGGCATCTGGTAGGCCATGTCGCCGCTGATGGTCGCAGCCGGCGGCGCCTGCCCGAAACGGCCGAACTGGCCTTGAGCCAGACTGCGGTACACCAGCACGCAATCGGCCAGGCCTGCAGCGATCGCGGCGGCGCCGTTGGCAACCGCCGCGGCGCAGCCACCCCCGCCACCGCCCCATTGCATGGTGGCCGAGCGCAGCTGATAAGTGCCAAGCGCGGTGGCCAGCCGGGTCGCCTCGTTGCGGTCATTGCCAAATGACGCAAATCCATCGATTTCGCGCGCATCGATGCCGGCGTCCTTGCAGGCTGCGAACACGGCATCGAGCAGCAGCCTGAATTCCGGCTGGGTGGCGCCACCGGCCTTGAAGTACTCGCTCTCACCAATACCGATGACAGCGACGCGACCACGCAGGCTTCTCTTGGTCACTGGACCGGAACAGCATCCAGCACGTCGGCCTGCGCTGCAGCGCGCGGGTTGCGCTGCTGGACCGCGCCTGACTGGATCAGCTGAGCGATCTGGCTGGTACTGTAGCCAAGCGTTTCGCTGAGGATCTGCTTGCTGTGTTCACCCACGAGCGGCGCTGCCACCGGATCGGCCACTGGCGTCCCGGAGAATTTAATTGGCAGCCGGATGTTGGGCAGCCAGCCGAGTTCGGCATGCGGCACGCGACTCACCAACTGGCGCTCGCGACCTTCCGGGGAGCGCAGTGTTTCTCCGACGGTACGCACCTCGCCGCACGGAATCGATGCTGATCTCATGCGCTCTTGCCAATGGGTCCACGGATGGCGCACAAACGCCTCATCGAGGATCTTGAACAGCTCGGCGCGCCGTGCGATGCGTCCGTTGCGATCAGCCAGCACCGGATCGCTGGCGAGTTCGGGCATCTCAAGGACCTGGGCTGCCAGACGATGGAAGATTTTGTTGTTGCCGCAGTTGATGTAGAACGCCTTGTCGGATGCCTGGAATACCCCCGACGGACAGGTGTCGGGACTGGTATTGCCATGTCGTTGCGGCTCGTCACCGGTGAAGATGTGCTGCAAGGTGGCATAGCCTGTCATCAGCACCGCGTTGTCGAACAGAGCCACTTCGACGAACTGGCCGCGGCCGGTGCGCTGACGCGCGACCAGCGCGCCCAGCATGGCATTGCAGGCCATCATCGCAGTACTGATATCCATCACCGGCGACAAGGCGCGTACGCCCTGGCGGTCTGGATAACCATTCATCGATACGAAGCCGCTTTCAGCCTGCGCGATCGGATCAAAACCAAGCCGATCGGCAAAGCTGCCCTCGCGGCCGTAGGCCGACACGGCGCAGTAGATCACGTCGGCCTTGAGCTTTTTGCAGTCCTCATAGCCCAATCCGAGACGATCCATCACGCCAGTCGAGAAATTCTCGGCCACAATATCAGCAGTCGCAATCAGATCACGCGCCACGCGTTTGCCATCTTCTGACTTGAGATCGAGGGCGATGCTGCGCTTGTTGCGGTTGGCCCAGAGATAGGGAGCACCGAGCGATGCTTCGTCGGGGTGCGAGGGCGGGTAGTAGCGGAACTCGTCACCCCGCCCGGGCGCCTCGATCTTGATCACCTCTGCGCCCATGTCGGCCAGCATCATGGTGGCAAACGGCCCGGCGATGAAGTGGGTGAAGTCGACAATGCGAATGCCTTCCAGCGCGCGCGGGGCTGCGGCGGGTCGCGGCTGGTGTTCCGGGAAGTCATGTTCAAGGTCAGTCAGCATGTCGATCTCCCGCCGTTTGGCAAGGAGGTACCGCCCACGCAGCGCAGCTGCCCGGCAGTTGAGTTACAGCGCATAACCAAAGTCTTCTCCCAGTCGGGCAGTCATGTGTTCGATGCCGTCGTCCTGCCATGGCACACCTGCAGGCAGTGTCAGTGAAACGGCTCTCACCATCCACAGGTCGGGCTGGTCGGGCGACGCCGCACGTGGCTCATCAGCGACAAATTTCCTGACGCTTTCGAGCAGCAGGCGTCGCGTCATCGCGATGCCGGTGTCACTGGTTCCAAGATGTTCCCTGGTGCGGTCGTAAATCGGCGCTGCGCCGGACTGGCAGGCGGCGTCTTGCACCCAAAGCCCGGGAAGTCCCGAAAACCAGGTCTTGGTCTGGGCGTCGTAGTTGAACAGGAAGCCGCTCTCGAGGTTGAACTTGGTCCAGTACTTGGCGTAGGGATATGTGACAGGGCGGGGCGCGAAAGCGGCGCTGCTCGGATGCCCGGTCTCGCGACCGTTGTGCCCTTCGCTGAATAGCTTTCGTGACTTTTCATAGAGCGGCTGCGAAGGGTGATAGGAGAACATGATGCACAAGGTGTTGTAGTCATCCATCGGCACCCATGCATGACCGCTCAGTTCGGGGTACTGCGACTGAGGCGGCACCAGCGTGTAGAACGGCAGCAGGAACTGGTTGACGCGCCAGTAGTTGGTGTCCTCATCAAGCACGCGCTTGGACGCGATGCTGATGCCGAATTCCTGACGCTGGCATTCGAACACCGGTCTTAGATCCTTCTTGGCGACCCAGCCGCTGATGGCGCCCTGGGCATCGATGCGACCATGCAGGATGGCCGCGTGGGCCGAGTCGATCTCGCCCTCGACCGCTTGCAGCCAGTTGCATTCTTGGACGCGGAAACTAACGTGAATGTTCTCTGCGGGGACCAGGTTCCATTCCAGATTGGGCAGCGGTGGCAGCTCCTCGCGCTTGCCCATGAAGGTCCAGATGATGCCGTTGCGTTCCTGGCACGGATAGCTCTTGATGCGCACACGTTCCTTCATGCGGCTCTCGGCAGGTTCTGCCGGGGTTTCGATCACGCGACCGTCCACGCCGAATTTCCAGCCGTGATAGACGCAGCGCAGTCCGCACGCTTCGTTGCGCGCGAACACCAGCGGTGCACCGCGGTGCGGACAGACGTGATCGACCAGGCCGACGGCACCATCGCTGTCGCGAAAGGCGAGCAAGTCTTCCCCGAGCAGGCGCACTCGCTGTGGTTCGCCGTTTGGGGCCAGGTCGGCGGACGGCAAGAAAGGCAGCCAGTACTGGCGCATGAAACGCCCCATCGGCGCCTCAGGTCCGACCCGGACCAGGGTTTCGCTATCTTCTTTGGAGAGCATTTACATCATCCTCTGGTAGTTCCAATCTGGTAGGACCAATTATGCGTGCGATAATCTGCTTCGGTCAAACGACGGGGCCGGGTGTGGCGGCGTATCCGAGCATGTGCTGGATCGGCTTGCTGGCCAGCCATAACACCAGCGCGCAGGCCAGGAAAGCGCCCGAGACCACGTACAGTCCAGGCGCCAGACTGTGCTGCACGGCCTGCACGCGTCCGATGGCAAGCGGCGCGACCCAGCCGCCCAGCAGTGCGCCGAACGAGCTGACCACCGCAATCGCGGCTGGCTTGGTGGCAGGCGGCAGGAAGGTTTGTGGAATCGACCAGAAGATCGCCAGCGACGAATAGACTCCGACGTTGGCGAGCATGAAGCCCAGCACTGCCAGCAGCGCACTGTTGGACATCGCCACCAATCCGAAACCAAGCGCGGCAAGAAGCATGGCGAACAGCGTGTGATAGACACGCTCGTTTTGCTGATCCGAACGGCGGCATAGGAAATACATGCCCACCACACCGGTCGCGGGCGGGATGGCTGCTATCCAGCCGATCAGATTGAGCGCAATGCCGTTTTGTTTCAGCAACGGTGGCAGCCACGGCGCAAGACAGGCATTGCCGCAGAACACGCCGATGTAGACGATAGCAAGCACGATCATGATCGGATTGCGCAGCACCTGGCCGATAGTGTCAAGACCATGGGCACTGACCACCTGTCGTTC
>CAZZVZ010000134.1:7546-8122 GCA_964657655.1 Gammaproteobacteria bacterium
CATGAGCGGCGCCGCGAAGCCCGCCGCCGTGAGGACGTTGCCGGCGCAGTTCGACGAGTGGGAGATCGCGCTGCACGGGCGGCGAGTGATCTACCGCGTCGCCGGCGACGGGCCGCCGATCGTGCTGATCCACGGGATGCTGAACTCCTCGAGCCACTGGCGCTCGGGTTGCGATAGCCACTTGGCATCATGCGGGCGATTGGTCAGGTAGAAGATGCCGAACACACCAAGTGCCACGGCAGGCAGCCCTTCGAGCAGGAACAGCCACTTCCAGCCTGGCAGATCAAAAGTGCCATCAAGGCGCACGATCTGACCTGAGATCAGCGAGGCAAACACGTATGCACAGGGAATCGCGTAGGAAAACACGGCGTTGTAGCGTGCGCGGTACGAGGAGGGAATCCAGAAACTCAAGTACAGGAACACGCCTGGTGTCAGCCCCGCCTCTGCCAGCCCGAGCAGGCCTCGAATCGAGTAGAAGCCAAGCGGGCCAGTCACAAAGGCCATCAGCATGGTGGCAAGGCCGAACAGGATGGCAATGCGCGTGAGTGTGACGCGCGCTCCGAAGCGCGCCAGGAT
>CAZZVZ010000135.1:0-8092 GCA_964657655.1 Gammaproteobacteria bacterium
TGGTCTACAACTCGTCGGGTTTTGGCTGGCGGATCGATCCGTTCAACGGCCGCATGGCGATGCACGAGGGCGTCGACTTCGTGGCCGACACCGGCACGCCGATCGTGGCTGCAGCAGGGGGCGTGGTGATCGCTTCCGAATGGCATCACGACTTTGGCAACATGATCGAGATCGATCACGGCAATGACATCACCACGCTCTACGCGCACACCTCCAAGGTGTACGTGAAAGTGGGCGATATCGTGCGGCGCAATCAGCATATTGCTGACGTGGGCCAGACCGGTCACGCGACCGGCCCGCATCTGCATTTCGAAGTGCACGTCAAAGGCGTGCCGCAAAATCCGGTGAAATTTCTGGACGCCGGGGGCGCTGCCAACCAGGTCGCAATCGCACGGGTCGAGCCGCCACGCTAGATCGGCAGATCAAGCCTCGCTCGAGGCACTTTTGCGGCCGTTTGCAGCGCAGCGCTTGAAAACGCCGTCGCCGCCCTAAGGTTCGCTTCGCGGACCCTCGCAGCACCGGTCGCGACGCGTGGCGGGCGTGGTAAAATCCGCGGCCATTTGCCGTCCCCCGGCGCCTGGCGGGACTTCAGGGCGTCGTTGCTGGAACGCGACCAGCCCATCTGACTCAAACTTCTTCGCGCCAAAGCGCCACCCCGCCGACTTCTTCTCATGGTTACTGGAATTCTTCGTAAAGTGTTTGGCAGCCGCAACGACCGGCTGCTGCGGACGTACGCCAAAACCGTGGCCCAGATCAACGGTCATGAGGGTGCTCTGGTGTCACTGAGCGACGAGGCCTTGCAGGCCAAGACCAGTGAATTCAAGCAGCGCCTGGCGGCCGGCGAATCCCTCGACGACCTGCTGCCCGAGGCGTTTGCCGTGGTGCGCGAAGGGAGCCGGCGTGTGCTCGGCATGCGCCACTTCGATGTCCAGCTGATCGGCGGCATGGTGCTGCATTACGGCAAGATCGCCGAAATGCGAACCGGCGAGGGCAAGACCCTGACCGCCACGCTTGCGGTCTACCTGAATGCGCTCACCGGGCTTGGGGTGCACGTGGTGACCGTGAACGATTACCTGGCGACACGCGATGCGGAATGGATGGGGCGGCTGTATCGCTTTCTCGGCATGTCGGTTGGCGTCAACCTCGGCCAGATGCCGCATGCCGCAAAGCAAGAGGCCTATGCCTGCGATATCACCTACGGCACCAACAACGAATTCGGCTTTGACTATCTGCGCGACAACATGGTCTACGAACTGCACGATCGCGTGCAGCGAGGCCAGAATTACGCCATCGTCGACGAGGTTGACTCGATCCTGATCGATGAGGCGCGTACGCCCCTGATCATTTCGGGGCAAGCCGAAGACCATACCGAGCTCTACGTCCGCATCAACGCCGTGCCGGCGCTGCTGACGCGCATGACAGAAGAAGCAAAGCCAGGCGAGCCCGAACCGGCGGGCGACTTCTGGGTCGACGAGAAAGCGCGCAGCATCCTGCTCTCAGAAGCAGGTCACGAGAAGGCCGAGCAGATCCTGAGCGACATGGGCCTGCTGTCGCCCGGCGCCTCGCTATACGATCCCGCCAATATCTTGCTGATGCATCATTTGATGGCAGCGGTCAGGGCGCACTATCTGTACCATCGCGACCAGCATTACGTGGCGCAGGACAACGAGATCGTGATCGTCGACGAATTCACCGGGCGCCTCATGACGGGTCGGCGCTGGTCGGATGGCCTGCATCAGGCAGTCGAAGCCAAGGAAGGCGTGCGCATCCAGAACGAGAATCAGACGCTCGCCTCGATCACGTTCCAGAACTATTTCCGGCTGTTCACCAAGCTGGCCGGCATGACCGGTACTGCCGACACGGAAGCCTACGAATTCCAGGAGATCTACGGTCTTGAAACCGTGGTCATCCCGACCAACCAGCCCAACGCCCGGGTCGATCGCCTTGATCAGGTGTACAAGTCGAGCGAAGAGAAATATCGAGCCGTGATCCGCGGCATTTCCGAGTGCCACGCAGCAGGCCAGCCGGTGCTGGTCGGCACGACCTCGATCGAGAGCAGTGAGCTGCTTTCAAAAATGCTGACTGCACAGAAGCTGCCGCACCAGGTGCTCAACGCCAAGCAGCACGCGCGCGAAGCCGAGATCGTGGCACAGGCGGGCCGCCCCGGGGTCATCACCATCGCCACCAACATGGCCGGTCGCGGTACCGACATCGTGCTTGGCGGCAACGTCGAAAAGCAGATTGATCTGCTGCATGCCAATCCAGACATCAGCGAAGAAGACGGCAACCAGAGGATCGAACAGCTCAAGAATGAATGGCAGGCACTGCACGACGCGGTGATCGCCGCGGGTGGTCTTCATATCATCGGCACTGAGCGTCACGAATCGCGCCGCGTCGACAACCAGCTGCGCGGGCGTTCCGGTCGCCAGGGTGATCCAGGATCATCGCGCTTCTATCTGTCGCTCGACGATCCGTTGCTGCGCATTTTTGCGGGTGACCGGGTGCGCGCCATCATGGACCGTCTCAAGATGCCCGAAGACGAGCCGATCGAAGCTGGCCTGGTGATGCGCTCGATCGAATCCGCGCAACGCAAGGTCGAGGCGCGCAACTTCGATGTGCGCAAGCAATTGCTCGAGTACGACGACGTCTCCAACGATCAGCGCAAGGTGATCTACCAGCAGCGCAATGAACTGCTGGCCTCGTCGGATATCTCTGAAACCATCACCTCGCTGAGGCAAGGTGTAGTGAGCGACCTGGTGCGCGTGTTCGTGCCAGAGGGAAGCCTCGAAGAACAGTGGGATCTGGCCGGCCTGGAACGCACCCTGGCGGCCGAATTCCAGGTCAACGTCGCCTTTTCTGAACTGACCAAGAACAATGCCTCGCTCACCGACGAAGATATCGTCGAGAAGGCTGTGGCCGAAGCTGACGCCACATACGCACGAAAAGTCGAGGCCGCCGGCCGCGAACAGCTGTCGCGCTTTGAGCGTTCTGTGATGCTGACCAGCATCGACTCACACTGGCGTGAGCATCTCGCCGCGCTCGACCATCTGCGCCAGGGTATTCACCTGCGCAGTTTCGCGCAGAAAAATCCCAAACAGGAGTACAAGCGCGAAGCATTCGAGCTGTTCAGTCTGTTGCTCACTGCAGTCGGCAATCAGGTGACGCGCGACATCATGTCGGTCAATATCCGTCCGCCCGAAGCCGAACCGGCAGTCGAACTCATGCCGCCGGCAGTCCCGCCGCTTTCGCCGCCGCTTGCCAACGTGCAATACAAGCACGCCGAATTCGACGAACGCGCGGTGCTTGCCACCGCTGCGCAAAGTCCTGACGATATCGCCTTGGCAGCGCTTGGTGCCGGTGCGGTCGCAGCCGAAGAAGCCAAGCCCTTGCCACAGCGACGCTATGGTGAAAAGGTGGGTCGCAACGATCCCTGTCCGTGCGGCAGCGGCAAGAAGTACAAGGCCTGCCACGGCAAGCTCGACTGATTCAACCTGCGGCGCGCGAGCACGCGCACCGGGTGGTTTAGCAAGGTTGCGACCAGGGCGCTGTCACTCGTCCCACTGAAAGCGCATCAAGGCGATGACGCCGAACAGCACGGTGAAAGCGAGCATCACGGCAAGCGGTGTCAAGGCGCTGTCGATGCCCAGCCCGCGCCAGGTCATGGCGTCAATACCGTCGACCGCCCATCGGGTGGGCGCGACCAGCGAGATCTGCTGCAGCCACTTGGGAAAGACAAAGGCAGGCACCCAGGCGCCGCCCAACATCACCAGAATCAGCGTGGCCATCATGGCAAGGCCGCGCGTCGCCTCGGGTGACCGACCGAGTGCTGCGATCATCAGGCCGAAGGTCGCGGTCATCATCGAGAACACGATCAGCAAGGCGATCAGGCCGATCAGGCTGCCTTCGATACGCACCCCAAACACCAGCACCGCAGTCGTCATGATGATCGAGAAGATGATCAGCGCGATGATGGCGCAAGAGGCCGCGCGGCTGCCAAGCAGTGTGGCGCGCGACAGCGGCGATGCCTTGAGGCGTTTCCAGATGTCCATGCGGCGCATGGTCAACAGCGCGATGCCGATGTCGATCCCCATGAACAGGATGAATTGCACGCCCATGCCGGCAAAGGAGTGCGCATAGCCGTTGTACTTCGAGTCGGCATGGGTGGTGGCTTCGACCTCCTCGGTCTCGTAGGGCAGCTTCAGGCCGCCGCTCATGGGTGAAGCGGCGGCGCCCGCCCCCGACGATGCTGCCGCAGCGCCAGCAGTGGCCGTCTCCAGCGCCTGGTCACGTTCGACCTGGTCGAGGCTGTCGAAAAGCTTCACCAGGTCTTGACGGTGGGCCTCGGGAAGTGAACTCGAACCGACCTGTTTTCTCATGTCGGGAAAGACTTCCGAGGTATTGGCGAAGGCGAACTTGGTGACGCTTTGCATCACGTCTTGCGCCAACAGGCCGCGCACCACTTCTGCGCCCAGTTTTTGCGAAGGATCGATGCCGATCCTGATCGCCGGACGAGCGCGACCGCTGAACAAGGCACGACTCGCCTGCTGGCCAAATCCTGCAGGCAAGGTCAACGTGGCCGTGATCTTGCCACTCTTGAGAAGGGCATCGGCACTGGGCGCGTCGGCCATCGCGACGCTGAGCTGAGTTTCCGACTTGAGATGCTCGATGATGTCCTTGGACACCGGACTCTGATCGAGGTCGACCACGTTGATGGCGATCTTGCCCATTTCAGCATCGCCATTGCCGCCGAAGACGTAGCCAAAGAACGCGCCGATGAAAATTGGCAGCACAATGTTGACCAGCACTGCACGACGATTCGAGAAGTACTGGATCAGGTCTTTCTTGACCAGCATGGTAAATGCGCTCATGGGTCAGTCCCTTAGTTGCCGGCCGGTCAGTGAGAGAAATACTGTTTCCAGCGAGGCACGTCCGGAACTCAGATGTTTCACGCCAACGCCCGCTGCTGCGAGTGTTGCCATCACCTGCGCGGCGCCGTTGGTCAGGTCGTCGATGCCGACCGTAATCTTCTCGCCGTGACGTTCCACTGTCTTGACGCCGTTGAGTGCCGAGATCAGGTCGAGATCGAGCTCGCCCGTGATTTCCAAGTCGAGCTGCCCCGTGGTTGGCAGCAGCGCGAACAGATCGGCCTGGGTCCCCGAAGCCACCACCTGACCGTGGTCGATGATCACCACCTGGTCGGCCAGACGCTCGACCTCTTCCATATAGTGCGTGGTGTAGATCAGCGCCTTGCCGCGTGCTTTCAGCGTCTCCAGATTCTCGAAGATGGCGTTGCGGCTTTGCGGATCGACACCTGCCGTGGGTTCGTCGAGCAGCAGCACGTCCGGATCGTGCATCAACGCAGCAGCTATGTTGAGGCGTCGTTTCATGCCACCGCTAAACGTCATGGGTTTGTCGCGGGCGCGATCGGAAAGACCAACCAGGGCCAGCACCTCGGTGCTGCGCTGACGCAACTGTCCCGAATTCATGCCATAAAGGCTGCCGAACAGCTGCAAATTGATCTCGGCGCTCAGGTCCTCATAGAGCGCGATGTCCTGCGGCACCAGTCCGATGCGCCGCTTGAACGCCGCGCCATGGGTGTCCAGACGCTGGCCGTTAATGGTGATATCGCCCTGATCGGGGGCGATCAGCCCGGCCAGCATGCCCACCGTGGTCGACTTGCCCGCGCCGTTGGGCCCCAGCAGGCCGAGCAGTTCGCCTGCGGCGACGCTGAGCGAGACATCGTTGACGGCGGCGCGCGCGCCGTAGGATTTGCGGAGTTGCCTGGCTTCGAGCATGGCGGCCTTTTGGTGAGATGCGCCAATTCTAGGACCAGACCCCGTCCGCGCGTTCGAAAATGCGACGAAGCGTCATTAAACCGCCCTGAGTGGTCCCATCAAGCGCTGCTTCTGCGCCAGATACTCCGGCGCCAGGGTCTTGCGGGCCGCCGCCGGCCCCATGAGCGCCGGGTCGAACTGGACAGACGTGTTGTCGACCGCGCCGTGGTGGCGTGACATGCGAAGCAATCCTCGCGATGTGCGATGACGTCCTTGTTGATCACGCATTGCTAGTCTTAGTGGCATAGACGGCGAGGCGGTCGTGGTGCTGCACAACCAGCAGCGACTGCCGGTCAGCCGTCGCTACAAGAAACAGCTGCAACGACGTTTGCTGGGCACGCGCCAGGTCGATCAAAGAAGCCGACCTTCGATTTTCTGCTGACAAGGCAAAAACGCTTAGAATTGCCGTTCCTTAACGCGCAAGGCTGCCTCATGATTCGAAACAAGACAGGTCGCACGGTCGTGATGACGCTTGGCGCCGTGCTTTTGGCCGGCAGCGCGGCCGCGGCCACGCTCGACTATCCGGCAACGCCCAAGAAACCAGTCACTGACCACTATTACGACGTTTCAGTGGTCGATCCCTACCAGTGGCTCGAGGACGTCGATTCGCCCGACGTGAAGAAGTGGATCGCCGAGCAAAATGCCCTGACGCAAAAGACCCTCGGCGCATTGCCGAATCGAGCGGCAGTCAAGGCGGAGTTGAAATCGATGATGACCAGCAGCAGCGTGCGTCGCGGCGAGTTCAGGCTGGCGGGCGGACGCCTGTTCGCGATGAAGAGCCAGCCACCCAAGAACCAGCGCTTTCTGGTGGTCATGAATGCCCAGGCCGATCTCAAGTCGGAACACGTGGTGGTCGATCCCAACAAGCTCGACCCGACAGGCAATACCTCGATCGACTGGTACCAGCCATCGCTTGATGGCAAGACGGTTGGTGTGTCGCTCTCAAAAGGCGGTAGCGAAGACGGTGCGCTCTACCTGTTTGACGTGGCCAGCGGCCGCCAGCTGAAGGACGTGGTGCCGCGCGTGCAGTATCCAACCGGCGGCGGCAGCGTGGCATGGGCCAAGGACGGCCGCGGCTTTTATTACACGCGCTATCCGCAGGGCAGCGAGCGGCCGGCCGAAGACCTCAACTTCTATCAGCAGGTCTATTTCCACAAGCTCGGTACGCCAGCAGCCTCGGACCAGTACGTCCTCGGCAAGGATTTTCCGCGCATCGCTGAGACCGAGCTGCGTGCCAGTGAGGATGGTCAATATGTTCTCGCCAATGTTGCCAACGGCGATGGTGGAGAACACGCCATCTATCTGAAGGATGCAAGCGACCACTGGATCACGCTCGCCAGCAATCAGGACGGCTGGCGCGATGCCGGCTTTGGCCGCGATAACCGTGTCTACGCGGTCGGCATCAAGGGCAGTCCGCATGGCAAGATCGTGGCGCTCGACCTGAAGGATCCTTCAGGTGGCTTTGCCAGTGCTACGGTGGTGGTCCCCGAGGGTCAGGGCGTGATCCAGGGCTATGCCGCCATGGCGCACCGCCTGTACGTCGACTATCTGCAGGGTGGACCCTCAGAGATTCAGATGTTCGCACTGGACGGCATGGCGATCGGACCGCTGGGTGCCATGCCGATTGCTTCGGTCGATATCGGCGCACGCCTGTCTGGTGACGCCATCCTGTTCGGCAGCCAGAGCTACACCCGCGCCTTTTCCTGGTTCCGTTACGACCCGGGCGCCGACGGCGCCAAGCCGGTCGCCCTGAAGCTGTCGGATCCGCCACCGTTTGCTGTCAATGGTGGCCTGCCCAATGCGGAAGCGGTGCGCGAGTTCGCCATCTCCAAGGACGGCACCAACGTTCCCGTGACGATCGTCTACCGCACCGGTACCAAGCTCGACGGTACCAACCCGGCCATCCTGACGGCCTACGGCGGCTATGAGGTGTCGATTACGCCGCAATTCTCGAGGTTTGCTGCGCTGTGGCTGGCGCACGGCGGCGTGTTCGCCGAGGCCAATCTGCGCGGTGGCGGTGAATTCGGTGACGAATGGCACAAGGCGGGCAATCTGACCAAAAAGCAGAATGTGTTTGATGACTTCTCCGCAGCCGCGCTGCTGCTGATGAAGCGCGGCTACACCTCGTCGGATCACCTGGCCATTATCGGCGGCAGCAATGGCGGTCTGCTGATGGGTGCTGCGATGGTGCAGCATCCCGAACTGTATCGCGCGGTGGTATCCCAGGTTGGCATCTACGACATGCTGCGCGTCGAGAC
>CAZZVZ010000136.1:0-8080 GCA_964657655.1 Gammaproteobacteria bacterium
GAATTATTTTGTTAATGATTGCTATCCTGCCACAGCGGTGTTTGCCCGTGTGGGGAATTCACGCAGGGTCAAAGAGCCTCCTTTTTGCAGGAACGGCGCCCCGTGAACCATAGCGCCGAGGCGCTTTTGCAAGCGGGACATCTGTGAGAAAGTGCGATGAGTCGAAGATCCACAGAGGCCCGTCCCGGATGCAGAAGAATCAGAAGATGAAGTCCAGTCCTGCCTTGGCAGCTGCGTTGATGACCTTTTGCCTTGCCAGTCCGGCACGGGCTGACGATGCCGCCGGGCGCTGGGCGGTCGCAGGCGCGGTCGACGGCAGGAACTTCACGCTCGACTGCCGCTTCGATCAGGCCGAGCACAACCTGACGGGTGCGTGTGTCGACGGCCCGACAGGCGACGCCAAGGTCGAAGGTGGGCGTTCGCATGCCCTGCTTGAAGGGCAGGTGGCCGGCAACAGCGTCAGCTGGACCTATCAGTCGAGTTACCTGCTGTTCAAGTTCGACGTCAAATACGCCGGCACCCGGGACGGCGACCACATGAGCGGCACGATCAGCGCGGCCGGAAAAACCGGTACGTTCACCGCCAGCCGGGTCAACCCCTGAGCGGCTGTCGACCGTGCAGCACGGTCTTCGTGTGCGATGCCACGGGTGGCCAATTGCCGCAGGCGAAGGAATTGACTTGTCCTCGACCGGGCGACTCTTGCACTCTGATAGGAGTTGGTTGATGGCGCCGCGTTGGTGCAGATTTTCCTGCCGCTTCACCTGAGGGTACTGATTCATCCATGAAGCTCGTGGTTCTTGGCACCGGCATCATCGGCACCGCGACGGCAGCCTGGCTGCAGCGCGATGGTCACCAGATCACGTTCGTCTCGCCGGTACCGCCCGGCGAAGCCTGCTCCTTTGGTAACGCCGGCTCATTGTCACCGAGTGCCTGCCTGCCGGTCGGCATGCCGGGTATGTGGAAACAGGTGCCCAAGTGGCTGCAGGATCCAAACGGGCCGCTCACGGTTCGGGTCGGCTATCTGCCCCAGGTGCTACCCTGGTTGCTGCGTTTCTTGCGCCACTCGAGCAGGCAGGAAGTCGAGCGCATTGCCACCGCCTTGCGCGGCCTGCTGGCCCCCATCTTCGACGCCTACGGTCCGCTGCTGGAGCACGCCAACGCCCGCGACCTGGTGCGCTACAGCGGCTGCCTTTACGTGTACAGCTCCGATGCAGCGGCCGCGCGCTGGCGCTGGGGCATGAACCTGCGCCGCAGCCTGGGCGTCGACCTCAGAGACGTTGAGGTCGACGAACTGGCAACGCTCGAGCCCGACCTGAAGGGACGTTTTCGTTTCGGCATCCTGGCACCGGAAAACGGCTCGACCCTCGATCCGGAACGCCTCGTGAAAAGCCTCTATGCGCAATCCGTCAGGGACGGTGCCACTTCCGTTTTGGGCGAGGCCGTCGGATTTCGGCAGGCTCACCAGCGCGTGTGCGCCGTGCGCCTGGCAGACGGCGCCGAGATCGAGTGCGACGGCGTGGTGGTCGCAGCCGGCGCCTGGTCCAAGGGATTGACCCGCAGCCTCGGCGTTGCTGTACCGCTTGAAACGCAGCGCGGCTACCACGTCACGGTTCAAAGCAATAATCTCAAGCTCACGCACACGGTCATGGCTCCCGAATACAACCTGATGGTCAACCCCATGGCGATGGGCTTGCGCCTTGCAGGCAGCGTCGAATTCGCAGGTCTGAAGGCGCCGCCGAACTATCATCGCGCCGACGTTTTGCTGCGCAACGGCCGCGAGATGTTTCCCCACCTGGATTGCTCACGCGTGACGCGCTGGATGGGGCATCGCCCGTGCATGCCGGACAGCCTGCCTGTGATCGGCCGCGCACCGCGCCTCGACAACGCGTGGCTTGCGTTCGGTCATGGTCACATCGGCATGTGCAGCGGGGCCACGACCGGGCGCGAAGTGGCAAATCTGGTCGCCGGCCGCGCGCCGCAGATCGATCTGACGCCGTTTTCGCCGGAGCGGTTCTAGCCTTGGCGTACGTCGCTCTTGTCTGCACCCGCGGCTTTGCCGATGTGCTCACGCTCGGGCGTCAGAACCGCGCAGATCTGTATACGCTCCACGTGGGCGCTTCCCCGTGGCTTGAACTGGTGCCGACGCGCTACCGGCTGGAAGTCGCTGGCCGCATCGATGCAAACGGATATGAGGTCGAGAAGCTCAATACCGAACACCTGCTCGACAGCATCAGGTCACTGCCCGAGCCGCCGCGTGCAATCGTCATCAGCCTGCTATTCGCCCGGCTCAATCCGGTCCACGAAGAAACCGTCAAAGCTCTTCTGGAAGCGCACTTCGACCTTGCGGTGCTGTGCTCGCACGCGGTCGCGGCACGCGATGAGCACGGCCAAGTGGCGCCTGGTGAATTCGAGCAGACGCTGGCTGCGCTTGCGGCCGTCGGCGTCCAGCCGGCACTCGTGCATGCTCCAATAGAGCCGGCAGCTCCGCTTCGTGCCCTGCATGCCGAACTGGAAGCCCTGGCCGACACGATGCAGGCGGTGCTGGTCAAGGAAGCGCTTTCGTCCGTGGTGCGAGAGGCGATGGATTGCGCAGCCGCCGTGTTTCTGCCCGATGGACGGCTGCTGGCGCAAGCACGTTCGCTGCCACTGCTGCTGGGCAGCCTTGCGCCTGCAGTCGAAGGGTTGCTTGCCCAGTTCCCGGTGTCCTCGATGCAACCAGGCGATGGTTTCTTGACCAATGATCCCTGGTCGGGAGGTACCCATCTGCCCGACTTCGTGCTGTTGCGTCCCGTGGTGGTCCAAGGCACGGTCAGGGCGCTCGTGACCTGCGTGCTGCATCACCAGGATGTCGGCGGCATCACCCCGGGATCGGTGCCGACCAATGCGACCAGCATCGCGCAAGAAGGCTTGCGCCTGCCGCCAGTGGCGCTCTACCGCAGTGGCGAACCTGACGCTGGCTTATTCAGGCTGTTGCGTGCCAACAGCCGCATGCCCGAAAACCTGGCAGGCGATCTCGCGGCCCAATGGTCTGCGCTCAACACCGGCGCTCAGCTCCTGTCCGAGCTGATCAGCGTCAAGGGCCACCAGTTTGAGGAACTTGCAAACGACTTGTTGCTCGAGGCCGAGTCGAGCACGCGTCAGGCTCTCGAAAATGCGGCTGATGGCGAGTACCGCTATCAGGACGCGCTCGATGGCGACGGCCTGTCGAGCCATCCGGTCCCAATCGACGTGCTGCTGCAAAAGCAGGGCGACGCGATCACCATCGATCTCTCCGGTTGTGCGCCACAAACGGCAGGACCGGTCAACGCATCGCGCGGTGCAGTGGCTGCGGCGATCAATTATTTTGCGCGCATGCTGGCACCTGCCGCGGCCAGCAACCACGGCTGTCTGGTGCCGATCCGGGTCATCACGCGTGCGGGAACCGTGGTCGATCCTCTTTACCCGGCGGCAGTCAACGCACGCACCAATCTGGTCAAGCTGTTGGCCAACGCATTGCTGGGTGCCTGGGCACAGGCAGCGCCACAGGCGACGCCTGCTCCCAACGCAGGCGTCGCAGTGGTTCTCTCGCTGAGCGGCACTCGCGCGGGCAAGCCCTGGATGTTCACCGAGATCATCGCTTCGGCGGCCGGTGGCTCCCCCTGGGGGCCTGGCGGGTCCGGCGTGTCGACCGATGTCGGCAATGCGCGCAACACGCCGGCGCAGGTGATCGAGATGCAGGCACCGATCAGGGTCGAGCGCCTTTGCCTGCATGCGGCGTCGGCTGGCGCCGGACGCCATGCGGGCGGCTCTGGCGTGACGCGTGCCTATCTGCTGCTCGATGGTGAAGGCGTGATTTCGTATCGGGGCGAGCGCCATCAGACCGCAGCGCTTGGCAGCGCCGGGGGCGGTCCGGGCGGGCGTGGCCGGGCAAGCATTGTGCGCGCCGACGGTCGCATCGAGGAGCTACCAGCCAAGTGTCGCGCCGCTTGGACAGCCGGCGACCGGCTGGTGATCGATACCGCAGGTGGCGGAGGGTGGGGCGCACCGAGCAACAGCGAGCAGCAGCCGGCCAGTGAAATTTTTGATGTTGTTGTCTAACCGACGACTTTCTTTCGTGGCGAAGAGCCCGATCAAGGATTTTTGATGCCTCCAGGATTTGAACGACGCACCTTCGCCAAAATGGTGCTCGGCGCGCTCGCCGCCAACGCAATGCCTGCCTTCGCGGCGTGGCCAGACAAGATGATCAATCTGGTGGTGCCGTTCGCACCCGGGGGCAGCACTGATGTCCTGGCACGCGAGCTCGGCAAGAAGCTGTCACTGGCGCTGAAGCAAAGCGTCGTAGTGCTTAATAAACCAGGTGCAGGCGGCACGGTCGGCGCTCAATATGTCGCCACTTCAGCGCCCGACGGCAACACGCTGCTGATGGGCGTCACCGGCAGTAACGCAATCGCAGCGAGCCTGTATCCGGACCTGCCCTACAATCCCGCCAAGGACTTCGCGCCGGTCAGTCAGGTTGTCTCGGCGCCCCTGGTGCTGGTGGTGAATTCCAGCAGCAGCATCAAGAGTGTGGCCGACTACATTGCAGCAGCCCACCAGAAGCCCATCAGTTATGGCTCGCCAGGCAGCGGCACTTCGATGCACCTGACCGGAGCCATGTTCCAACTCGACACCGGCGCCCCGATGACGCACGTCGGTTACCGCGGTAGCGCACTGGCGCTGACCGATCTGCTTGGCGGCTTTCTGGATTCGATGTTCGGCGATTTCCTGGTCGTCCTGCCAAGGGTGCAGGCCGGCGCGCTGCGTGCACTTGCGGTCACTTCGCTCAAGCGCCATCCCATGATGCCCGAGGTCCCCACGGTCGCTGAGTCAGGCATCGCCTCGCTCAAGTCATTCGAGGCGATCTCTTGGCAGGGCGTCTTCGCGCCTGCGGCCACACCGCGAGAAGTGGTGCTGCGACTCAACGCAGAAATCATCAAGGCGCTGTCGAGCCCGGACGTCAAGGAGACCTTCAGCGAGCAAGGCTTCATTGTTTCCGGATCGACACCGGAACAGTTCAAGGCACTGGTCGATGCCGAGATTCCCAAGTGGGCACGCGTCGTGAAGGCGTCGGGCGCGCAGGCGAGCTGATCTTCGTCCGGGGAGGAGCGCCGCGTTGTAGAGTTTTTGTATGCTTTTGGGGCGATAGCGTCCGTGCCTGGATGCAACGCCTTAAGATGCATGTGCTGGTCGACTTTGTAGCCACATTTGCTCCGCATTGCGAATCGATGCGTTCAGTGACCGGCACCTACGTTGCCCAGATCAAAACCTCAAGACCATCCCGAAGTACGCACTTGAACTCCACTGAATCGGCAGACGGGTCTGCCTTGACGCGCCATGCCCAGCCACAAGGACCGCTCGCGGTCCTGATGGTCGGCGCATTAGGCGTGGTGTACGGCGATATCGGGACCAGTCCGCTCTATACCTTCAAGACCGCGCTTGAATGGGCCGGCGGCGGCTCTGCGGAATCTGCGACCGGCATGTTCTCGCTCATCGTCTGGACCTTGATCATCACCACCTCGATCAAGTATGTCGGTCTGGTGATGCGGGCCGACAATCACGGCGAAGGCGGCATCCTTGCATTGACTGCCCGCCTTGCCATGAAGGGCCGCGAGCGAAGGGTGCTGATCGTGCTGGGCATCCTGGGCGCGTCCTTGTTGTACGGCGACGGAGCCATCACACCGGCCATATCGGTACTAAGCGCGTTAGAGGGGCTCAAGCAGCCGCTGCCCGGCGTCGCACCTTTGGTACTGCCCATGGCCGTGCTGGTTCTTTTCGGCCTCTTTGTTCTGCAGCAAAAAGGAACTGCCATCATCGGCCGGCTGTTCGGCCCGATCATGATCGTGTGGTTCTTCACCATCGGCCTGCTGGGACTCATCGCAGTCGCACGGCACCCCGATATCCTGGCGGCGATCAATCCTCTGGTCGGTGCAGGTTACTTGCTGACACATGGCTTTCGCGGCTTCACCGTGCTTGGCGCCGTTTTCCTGAGCGCCACCGGTGCAGAGGCACTCTATGCGGACATGGGGCATTTCGGCGCCCGGCCAATTCGCCTGAGCTGGTACGGATTAGTGCTGCCGACCCTGCTGCTCAACTATGCCGGTCAGGCGGCCCTGGTTGCCTCAGGCAGTGTGCCGGCAGACACCAATCCGTTCTTCGCGCTTGGACCGAACTGGCTGCAGCTGCCACTGGTCGGTCTTGCGACGGTGGCCACCATTATTGCCAGCCAGTCGATCATCAGCGGGGTTTTCTCCATGACCAGGCAGGCGATCCAGCTCGGCCTGTGTCCGCGCCTCAAGATCACGCAAACATCCTCTGAAGGCTACGGCCAGATCTATGTCGGGTCGGTCAACTGGATTCTGATGGTCTTTACCATCGGTCTGACGCTCGGATTCGGTTCATCCGACAACCTTGCGGCCGCATTTGGCATTGCGGTTTCAATGACGATGTTCCTGACCACGGTCTTGATGTTCAAGGTCATGACGGAGCAATGGAAGTGGGGAATGCCGGTCAGCGTTCTGGTCATCGGTTTCCTGGCCCTGGTTGATCTGTCGTTTGTCGTGGCCAATCTGACCAAGGTCCTCGAAGGAGGATGGGTGCCGCTGGTTGCAGCACTGCTTGCCTTCTTGCTGTTCGATGGCTGGCGGGCAGGGCGGCGCGCGCTGGTCTCAGATCTGGAGCGCACCGCGATACCACTTTCAGATTTCATCGAATCCACCACCGATGCGCAACGCGTGTCGGGCACTGCGGTCTACCTGTCGCGAGAAACCGGCATCGTGCCGATGGCCATGCTCCACAGCGCCAAGCATTATCATGTGCTGCACGAGCGCAACATCGTTCTGATCGTCGAGACGCTGCGGTCGCCCCGCCTCGATGGCGAACCTCGCGTCGACGTGGCCAGCCTGGGTCATGGCTTCTACCGCGCAACCGTCAATTTCGGCTTCTTCGAGACGCAGGATGTACCTGCCGCCTTGCTCGAGGCGACATTCGATGGCGATCGGCTTGATACTGCCGATACCAGCTTCTTTATGTCGCGCGCTGACGTGGTCGGCGCTGGCCCAGAGAAACGCCGCGTCAACGCCCTGTTCCGAACGATTTTCATTCTGCTTCATCGCAATGAAAGCGATGCAACCGAGTTCTTCGATCTTCCCCGCAACCGTGTCGTGGAACTGGGAACGCGGGTCAGCATCTAGGCCCGGGAAACGGTCGACGCAGGAAGCGCTAGATGTGAGAATGCGCCAAAGCAACCTCACAAAGCGTTTCGCTCATGAATCTTCAGAATATCCCGCCCGCTCTTTTGCTGGTCGTCGCCACCTCCATGGAGGTCACAGGAGATGCCGTGGTCCGGCTGGGACTGCACGACCAGCAAACAGCGGTGCGCGCCGGCCTTTTCATCGGCGGCGCTCTGCTGCTGTTTGGCTACGGCTTGTTCCTCAATCTGGCACCGATCGAGTTCGGCCAGGTGGTCGGTCTTTACATCGCGATCCTGTTCATCTCCTGGCAGGTGATCAATTACGCGTTTTTTCGAACGATCCCGACGCTCCCTGTAGCATTGGGAGGGGCCATGATCGTAGGCGGTGGCCTGGTCGTGACTTACTGGAAGGCTTAAGCCATGCAAGGGGGGCGGATGGCGCTGGCGCTCGATCAGTGCAGGTAACTTTACGGAGAAGAGTAAAGCCATAAACCGTGTGCGCGACCGATCTGGCTGGAGGACAATTCACCCATCATCGATCTATGAGTGAGTGCCATGGTGCGGGTATCCGGTCTTAAGAGACTTTCAGTTATTGCGCGTGGACATTTCGGTTTGATTACCATCGCGTTGTTCGCTTTTATGGGTGGCGCGCACGCGGGCGAGTACCTCGCGGACGCCACAGGCTGCAAAGTCTGGGATCCCAATCCAATGCCAAACGAGACCAGCAGCTGGACTGGCGCATGTGTCGACGGCTACATCAGCGGTCCGGGGCGGCAGCAATGGATCGTGGCAGGCCAGCCGGGCGGGACCTCCGAAGGAGACTTCGTCAAGGGCAAACTCGAAGGCAGCGGCGTGCGCGTGTTAACCAACGGC
>CAZZVZ010000137.1:0-8054 GCA_964657655.1 Gammaproteobacteria bacterium
GCGCGCGCCTTCCTTGATCTGTGCTTTGCTCGGCAGCGGCTCCTCATGCGGGTGGGCGCGTACCGCCATGACGGAATGATGTTGACGTGCCTGCTCGGCCAGATCTGCCTTCTGGTCGTCTGGCAACTGCTGGTACTGCTGCAAGAGCTCGGCGCGTTTTTCAGGAGGCAGCGAGTGGGCGCGCAGGTAGGTCTCACGCGCCACCCGTCGCTCTTCCGGCGTCAGCCGGATCCACTCGCGCATGCGTTCCTGGGTGCGCGCCTGTTCCACCGGCGACATGCGTGGGAAGCGATCGGCGAGAGCCAGCCACTTGCGCTGCCGCGCCACATCGAGCTTGTCCCATTCGCTGGCCAGGGGTTCAAGAGCGGTCTGTTCTGGCGCGCTCAGGGCGCGCCAGCTCGGAGTCGATGAACTGACCGGAAATGCCGGTGCGATACCGCCATCGGGTACCAGGTGGGTGATGCCGGAGACCAGCGGCTTGCTGTCGGGCCGTGCTGCGGCGTAGAGGAAGTAAAGAACCGCTGCGATGACAACGCCCACGAGCAGCGCGATCGACACAAGACGCGACAGGTGCCGAGGCGGCATGCCGGGATCTTGTGACGCGGACAAATCAGTGGTTCTGCTTGAGATAGGTGTTGAAGCCATGATCGGCATAGGCGCTGATCGGCAGCTCGTCACTGAGCAAGGCACTGTCGATATCGGCCAGCTCCTCGATGCGTCTTTGCTGCTCGACCTGAAAGATGCCGAACAGGCAGACAAACACCAGCCCGATCACGGCCAGGCTCAAGCCGGTGCGGCCCGGACGTGCCGGTCCTCCCGGAAATGACAGGGTACGGCCCGCCAGGCCAAAGGCCGGCCGCGCCAGTGCCGCCAGACGCTGCTGGGGGGTGCGCTGCGCGCGCAGGGCGAGCTTGCGTGCAAACGCCAGCTTGTTCAGCTTGGTGTCGTCAAGTTGCTCCAGACCCTGGTCCAGAAGTGCCACGAGGCGCTGGGCGAACTGTTGTTCCGCCGCGCCTTGTTGTTGATGTGAATTCTTCATAGCTTGATTCCCTTTGCCTTGAGCGCCACCGCCAAGGTATGGGTAGCCCTGGAGCAGTGTGTCTTGACGCTCCCTTCCGAGCAGCCCATGGCCGCAGCGGTTTCCGCCACGTCCATATCCTCCCAGTAACGCATTACGAACGCTTCACGTTGACGTGCCGGCAGCCTTTGAATCTCGGCCTCGATCACGCTTAAGGTCTGCATGCGCTCGACTTGGTCGATCGCACTCTCAGCAGCAGGCGAGCCAGGTGCCGCCTCCAGCGCCTCGAGGAAGTCGTAATCGTCATCCTCGCCCGAGCCCTGCATGTTGGAGAACAGGGTAGTCCAGGTTGACCGGACTTTCTGGCGCCGAAAGAAATCGTTAACGGTATTTTGCAGAATCCGCTGAAACAGCAGCGGCAGCTCGGCCGCCGGCTTGTCGCCGTAGCGTTCGGAGAGCTTGATCATCGAATCCTGCACGATGTCGAGCGCGGCGTCGTCGTCGCGCACGGCGTACACCGCCTGTTTGAAGGCGCGCCGTTCGACACTGCTCAAGAAGGCGGAAAGTTCGGCGGGACTGGCCATTCAGGCGACTGGCGCGTGTTTATTCTTGCTGGGCACGAAGCAGGGCGCGCGCACGCGGCTCAAGGGCGGGAAAACGAGCGCAATCGTAACAAAAGTCCCAGCCCTTGTGGCCGGGAAACCCCACTTTGCCGCGCGATTCGGCTATTTGCGCGCCTTGAGTTGACCTTTTGCAGGCAATTGGCTACCGTCTGGGCAGGAAAAAACGTTGACGCGGTGCGGCGCAAGGCCGTTTCTCGTTGACGCGCGCCACGAATTTCGGTCACGAGCCGAAGCTAGGGCGTCCAGGCAATCTCCCAGAAGGACGTTGATCAAGGAGCAGTAATGCAAGTGACAGGCGCAGAAATCGTCGTGCGCTGCCTTGCCGAGGAAGGAGTCGAACACGTGTTCGGCTATCCCGGTGGCGCAGTTCTCCACATTTACGACGAAATATTCAAGCAGGACAAGTTTCTCCATGTACTGGTGCGCCACGAGCAGGCGGCCGTGCATGCAGCCGACGCCTATTCGCGTTCCAGCCGCAAGACCGGCGTGGCGCTCGTCACCAGCGGCCCGGGTGTGACCAATGCCGTGACCGGGCTTGCGACCGCCTACATGGATTCCATCCCGATGGTGGTGATCTCGGGACAGGTGCCGACCCACGCCATCGGTCAGGACGCGTTCCAGGAGTGCGATACGGTCGGCATCACCCGGCCCTGTGTGAAGCACAATTTCCTGGTCAAGGATGTGCGTGACCTGGCGCTGACCATCAAGAAAGCCTTCTACATCGCCCGCTCGGGCCGCCCGGGTCCGGTCCTGGTCGACGTACCAAAGGACATCACCACTCATCTTTTTGAATTCGACTACAGCATGCCGGTCGAGATGCGCTCCTACAAGCCGGTTGACCGCGGGCACCTGGGACAGATCAAGAAGGCCGTGCAGCTGCTGCTTTCGGCCGAGCGTCCCATGATCTATGCCGGTGGTGGCGTGATCCTTGCCAACGCGTCGAGCGAACTGACCACACTGGTGGAGCGTACCGGCGCGCCATGCACCACCACCCTGATGGGTCTGGGTGGTTTCAAAGGCACCGATCCACGCTTCGTCGGCATGCCCGGCATGCACGGCACCTATGAAGCCAATATGGCGATGCAGCACTGCGATGTGCTGCTCGCGGTGGGGGCGCGCTTTGATGATCGGGTGATCGGCAACCCCGACCACTTCGCAAGCAGCGTGCGCAAGATCATCCACATCGATATCGATCCTTCTTCGATATCCAAGCGCGTGCGCGTCGACGTGCCGATCGTGGGCAACGTGCGCGACGTGCTGATCGAACTGCTGGCGCAGCTCGATGCCGCTGCCACGAAAATCGATGCGCGCGCCATCAACAGCTGGTGGGGCCAGGTCAACGAGTGGAGAAAGAAGGAGTGTCTTGCCTACGCACCTTCGAGTGAGGTGATCAAGCCACAGTACGTGGTGCAAAAGCTGTGGGAAGTCACAGGCGGCGATGCTTTCGTCACGTCTGACGTCGGTCAGCACCAGATGTGGGCGGCCCAGTACTACGCCTTCGACAAGCCGCGCCGCTGGATCAACTCTGGCGGCCTTGGCACCATGGGTGTCGGCCTGCCGTTCGCCATGGGTGTGCAGATGGCCAATCCTGGCGCCGACGTGGCCGTGGTCACAGGCGAGGGCAGCATCCAGATGTGCATTCAGGAACTGTCGACCTGCAAGCAGTATCACCTGACGCCCAAGATTATCAGCCTGAACAACCGCTATCTGGGCATGGTGCGCCAGTGGCAGCAGGTCAGCTATTCAAGCCGCTATTCCGAAAGCTATATGGATGCGCTGCCGGACTTCGTGAAACTGGCGGAGTCCTATGGGCACAAGGGCGCGCGCATCGAAAAGCCGGCCGACGTGGAGCCGGCGCTGCGCGAGGCGTTCAAGGACAAGCAGCATCTGGTGTTTCTTGATTTCGTCACCGATCAGACCGAGAACGTCTGGCCGATGGTGAAGGCAGGTCTGGGCCTGACCGAGATGCTGTTTGGTTCCGAAGATCTCTGAGGGCGCCATGAGACACCTGATATCCGTATTGCTTGAAAACGAGCCAGGCGCGTTGTCCCGGGGGGTGGGACTGTTCTCGGCGCGCGGCTACAACATCGAAACCCTGACGGTCGCCCCCACCGAAGATGCCACCTTGTCGCGCATGACGGTCGTGACCACGGGCTCTGACGAGGTGCTCGAACAGATCACCAAGCACCTCAATCGTCTGATCGAGGTGGTCAAGGTGGTCGATCTCATCGAAGGCACGCACATCGAGCGTGAACTGATGCTGATCAAGGTGCGTGCCGTGGGCAAGGAACGCGAGGAGATCAAGCGCACCTCCGATATTTTTCGCGGTCGCATCATCGACGTGACGGAGAAGACCTACACCATCGAGCTGACCGGTGCCGCCGACAAGCTCGACGCCTTCATCGAGGCGATTGATCGCAGCGCCATTCTCGAGACGGTTCGAACCGGCCGTTCCGGTATCGGTCGTGGCGAGCGCGTGCTGCGCATCTAGTGTCATTTAACAATCTCAAGAACCAAATAGGGGAAACAAACATGAAGGTCTATTACGACAAGGATGCGGACATTTCGCTCATCAAGGGCAAGAAGGTAACCATTGTGGGTTATGGCTCGCAGGGTCATGCGCATGCGCTGAACCTGAAGGAATCCGGCGGCCTGGTGACGATCGGCCTGCGTCCTGGAGGCGCCAGCTGGGACAAGGCGAAAAATGCCGGACTCGAAGTCAAGAGCGTGGCCGACGCCGTGGCCGATGCCGATCTGGTCATGATGCTGCTGCCCGACGAAGACATCGCGAGCGTCTATCGCGAGCAGGTCGAGCCGCATATCAAGAACGGCGCCGCGCTGGCATTCGCGCATGGCTTCAATATCCATTATGGTCAGGTCAAGCCGCGTGCCGATCTCGATGTCGTGATGGTCGCGCCCAAGGCTCCTGGCCACACCGTGCGCTCGACCTACGCGCAGGGCGGTGGCGTACCGATGCTGATCGCGGTGCACAAGGACAGCTCCGGCATGGCGCGCGATCTGGCCCTGTCTTATGCCGCGGCCATCGGTGGCGGCCGGGCAGGCGTGATCGAGACCAATTTCCGGGAGGAAACCGAGACCGACCTGTTTGGTGAACAAGCGGTGCTGTGCGGCGGCACGGTAGACCTCATCAAGGCGGGCTTCGAGACGCTGGTGGAAGCCGGCTACGCGCCCGAGATGGCGTACTTCGAGTGTCTGCACGAGCTCAAGCTGATCGTCGACCTGATCTATGAAGGCGGCATCGGCAACATGAACTACTCGATCTCCAACAACGCCGAGTTCGGTGAATACGTCACCGGACCCCTGATCGTCACAGACGCCACCAAGGACGCCATGCGCGCGGTGCTGAAGAATATCCAGAGCGGTGAATACGCCAAGAATTTCATCCTGGAAAACCGCGCCGGGGCACCGACGCTGTTGTCCAGAAGGCGTCTTACCGCCGAGCATCCGATCGAGCAGGTGGGTGAAAAACTGCGTGCCATGATGCCCTGGATCAAGCGTAACAAGCTGGTGGATCAGACCAAGAACTGAGCCCGGTCGACGGCAGGGCCTGTGCTATGCTCGCTGCATGATTGCTCAAGTTATCAGTCGTGCGCCGAGCCGCACGGCAGTCATCATGGTGCTGGTGGGCGCGCTATTTGCAGGATGTGGCAAGAGCAACGACCCGCCGCCCGATCTGATCAAGACACAGCGCGACGCGATGGAGCGCGCCCGCGCGGTTTCTTCCGTGATCGATCAGTCCGACCAGAACGCCCGCAAGCAGACCGACCAGGCGAGCGAGTAGCCAAACATGACCTATCCCCACCCCATTATTGCCAAAGAAGGCTGGTTCTACCTCGCCCTGGCGTTTGTCGTTGCAATCGTGGCCACGCTGCTGATCGGCTATTGGTCAATCTTCTTTTGGATCATCGCCTTGTTCGTGCTGCAGTTCTTTCGAGATCCCGGCCGCACGGCGCCCACAGGCGAGAACCTGGTGCTGTCGCCGGCTGATGGGCGCATCGTCGCCATCGAGACCTGTACCGATCCGTACGCAAAACGTGAAGCACTGAAGGTGAGTGTCTTCATGAACGTGTTTAACGTCCATTCCAACCGCAGCCCGATCGACGGACGCATCGACTCGGTCAGCTATTTCGCGGGCAAATTCGTCAACGCAGATCTCGACAAGGCTTCCACCGAGAACGAGCGCAACGCAGTGGTGGCAACCACCGCTTCTGGTCAGCAGGTGACGTTCGTGCAGGTGGCAGGTCTGATCGCACGCCGCATCCTTTGCTACGTCAAGCCAGGCGACGTGCTGCATCGCGGTCAGCGCTACGGCTTTATCCGGTTTGGTTCAAGAGTTGACGTCTACCTGCCGACCACGGCGCGCGTCAAGGCGTCTCTAGGCGACAAGGTGTCGGCCTCGACCAGCGTGCTTGCAGAACTCTAGTGGCGATGCGCTTTCAACGCCGCACCCCCAAGGTTCCCGGCCGTTTGCGCCGCTTTGGTGGCAGTCCGCGGCAGGACCTGAACGGTGACGCACCGCACCGCCGCCGCGGCATCTATCTGCTGCCCAACGCATTTACCACCGCCGCGCTGTTCTGTGGTTTCTTCGCCATCGTGCAGGCCATGAACCTGAAGTTCTCGACCGCAGGTGTTGCGATCTTCGTTGCCATGGTGCTCGACAGCCTTGATGGCCGGGTGGCACGCCTGACCAATACGCAAAGCGATTTCGGGGCCGAGTACGACAGCCTGTCGGACATGGTGGCGTTTGGCGTTGCGCCAGGGCTCGTGGTGTACCAGTGGTCACTGCTTTCGCTGGGACGCTGGGGCTGGTTTGCTGCCTTCGTGTACGTTGCAGGCGCAGCGCTGCGCCTGGCGCGCTTCAACACCAATATTGAAGTGGTCGACAAGAACTACTTCCAGGGACTGCCGAGTCCTGCTGCTGCAGCGATCGTGGCGGGATTCGTCTGGGTCAGCGATGACATGGGCTATGCCGGCGACGACCTGCGCTATCTCGCATGGGCGGTGACGCTGTATGCGGGACTTTCGATGGTGAGTCCTTCGCCGTTCTACAGCTTCAAGGGTGTCAACTTCAGAAAGAGTGTGCCCTTCATTGCGGCCTTCCTTCTGGTGCTGGCCCTGGTGCTGGTCGCGTCCGATCCACCGGCCTGGCTGTTCGGCCTCTTCGTGCTGTACGGACTGTCGGGACACATCCTCTGGTTATGGCGTCAGTTGCGGCGCAAACCTACTCAGCCAAGCGTTTAGTCAATCGCGCAACATCGCGCTTGCGCTGTGTGCGTGCTGGGCCTATAGTAAAACCATGGCTTTCCTTTCCGCCTCCTCGATTTACCTCGCTCTGAGCAGCCGTGCGCCGATTTGCGCGCTAGGCCTGCTACTGCGCCCCGCGCGCTAAAACACCCCACCCACAATTCGTGCAGGAGCCGGGAGCCAGTCTAGGATCCGGGCCGATCACGTCCGCTTTTCTTCCTGGAGCCTCAGATGTCCGACAAATTAATCATTTTTGACACCACCTTGCGTGACGGTGAACAGTCACCCGGCGCGTCCATGACGAAAGACGAGAAGCTGCGTATCGCACGCCAGCTGGAACGGCTCAAGGTTGACGTCATCGAGGCAGGCTTTGCGGCATCCTCGCAGGGTGATTTCGAGGCCATCCAGGCGATCGCCCACATGATCAAGGACAGCACCGTGTGCAGTCTGGCGCGCGCCAACGACCGGGACATCGCGCGCGCTGCCGAGGCCTTGAAGGGCGCACGTTCAGCGCGCATCCACACCTTCATCGCGACCTCGCCGCTGCACATGCAAGTCAAGCTGCGCATGACACCTGACCAGGTGTTCGAGCAGGCCAAGAATGCAGTGCGCTACGCGCGCCAGTTCACCGACAATGTCGAGTTCTCACCCGAGGACGGCAGCCGCTCTGACATTGACTTTCTGTCGCGTGTACTGGAAGCCGTGATCGCAGAAGGTGCGCGCACCATCAACATCACCGACACGGTCGGCTATGCGACACCCGAACTGTATGGCAATCTGGTCAAAACGCTGCGCGAGCGCGTCCCCAATTCGGATCAGGCGGTCTGGTCGGTGCACTGTCACAACGACCTTGGCATGGCAGTCGCCAACTCGCTCGCCGGCGTGATGGTGGGCGGTGCGCGCCAGGTCGAGTGCACCATCAACGGTCTGGGGGAGCGCGCGGGCAACACGTCGCTCGAAGAGATCGTGATGGCGTGTCGCACGCGACGCGACTTCTACAAGCTCGATCTCGGCATTGACACCACGCAAATCGTGGCCGCGTCCAAGATGGTGTCACAGATCACCGGCTTCTTGGTGCAACCCAACAAGGCGGTGGTGGGAGCCAATGCATTCGCGCACGCGTCTGGTATTCACCAAGATGGTGTGTT
>CAZZVZ010000138.1:0-8044 GCA_964657655.1 Gammaproteobacteria bacterium
GATGGCTTCCTGGGTCTGCATCAGTCGCGCGCGGCGTTCCTCGCGCACTTCATCGGGCACCGGATTGGCAAGTGCATTGGCGGTCGCACCCTCGACTGGCGAATAGGCAAAACAGCCGACCCGATCGAGTTCGGCTTCCTTCAGGAAATCGAGCAGTTCCTGAAACTGGCTTTCGGTCTCGCCTGGAAATCCGGCAATGAAAGTCGAGCGGATCGTGAGATCAGGACAGATCTCGCGCCAGGTCTTGATGCGTTCCAGATTGCGTTCCGATGAGGCGGGACGCTTCATGGCTTTGAGAATCTCCGGATTGGCGTGCTGGAACGGCACGTCGAGGTAAGGCAGTACGCGGCCCTGTGCCATCAAAGGAATCACCTCATCGACCGATGGATAGGGATAAACATAATGCAGCCGGACCCAGACGCCCAGATTGGCCAGTTCGCCGACCAGTTCGGTCATGCGCGTCTTGACCGGGCGGCCGGCGACAAAATCGGTGCGGTAGCGCAGATCGACGCCGTAGGCGCTGGTGTCTTGCGAGATCACCAGCAATTCCTTCACGCCCGACTTGACCAGCGCTTCGGCCTCGCGCATCACTTCACCGATGGGGCGCGACACCAGGTCACCGCGCATCGAGGGAATGATGCAAAAGCTGCAGCGGTGATTGCAGCCTTCGGAGATCTTCAGGTAGGCGTAGTGCTGTGGCGTCAGTCTCACGCCCTGCTCGGGCACCAGATCGACGAACGGATCGTGCGGCCGGGGCAGATGCAAGTGGACAGCATGCATCACCTCACCGAGCGCATGCGGGCCGGTCACCGCCAGCACGCGCGGGTGCACGTGGGTGATCAGATCTTCGCCCTGCTCGTTTTTCTTGGCGCCGAGGCAACCGGTGACGATGACGCGACCGTTCTCGGATAGCGCCTCGCCGATGGCGTCGAGCGATTCCTTGACGGCAGCATCGATAAAACCGCAAGTATTGACGATCACGAGATCGGCGCCCTGGTAGCTCGGGGCGGTCTGGTAACCCTCTGCCTTGAGCTGGGTCAGGATGTGCTCCGAATCGACCAGGGCCTTGGGACAGCCAAGTGAGACGAAGCCAACGCGCGGAACTGCACTCATGCCGGTTTTCCAAAAAGAAAAGGGCAAACCGGGGGTTTGCCCATGGACACGAATTTTACCACCCGGCGCCAGCACGCCGAGGGGTCATCCGCTCACTTCTTTTTCGGTGGCTCGGCCGGCGGCTGGAAGGGAAACTGGCCAAACACCGAGCGCGTCTGGTTCTGCATCTGGTCTTGCATCTGCATGAACAGGTTCTTGCTCTGCTCGATGTAGTTGCCCATCATGGTCTGGATCATGGGCGCCTGGCCATTGATGAACTGGGTCCACATCTCAGGCCCGAAGCCCTTGCCGTCGTAGAACGCCTTGGACTGTTCCTTGAGCTTGGCCTGGATCTCGATGAAGGCCTGGATGTTCTTCTCGAGATAGGCGCCCATCATGCCCTGCATGGCGTTGCCATAGAAGCGGATGATGTGCGCCAGCATCTGTGCCGTGAACATCGGCGAGCCTTCGGCCTCTTCCTCGAGAATGATCTGCAACAAGATACTGCGCGTCAGATCCTCGTTGCTCTTGGCGTCGACCACATGAAATTCTTCGGTATCGAGCACCAGCTGCTTGACGTCGGCCAGTGTGATGTAGGTGCTCGTCTGGGTGTCGTACAACCGGCGGTTGGGATACTTCTTGATAAGGCGAAGGGTCTCGGCCATGTCTTCTCGCTAGTGGAATATCGGGGGCCGCTCTTGGCCACGGCGGTCTATGCCGCGCTGAACATCCTACAGGACTCGCCGCTGGTTGCTGCTAGGGATTAACGCTAAGCAGCATGCCGTAAAACGGGCCTGTGGAGAGGCGCCTTCAACCCATGTGCAGACCACCATTCAGGCTGAAATCGGAGCCGGTGGCGTAGCCCCCTTCTTCCGAGGCGATCCAGCAGATGATGGCGCCGATTTCCTCAGGCGTGCCAAGGCGCTTGACCGGAATGGTGGCGACGATCTTGTCGAGCACGTCCTGGCGGATGGAGCGCACCATGTCGGTCCCGATATAGCCCGGCGACACGGTATTGACGGTGACACCCTTGCTCGCCACTTCCTGGGCGAGCGCCATGGTGAAGCCATGGATACCGGCCTTGGCGGTCGAGTAGTTGACCTGGCCGAACTGGCCTTTCTGGCCGTTCACCGAGCTGATGTTGACGATGCGACCCCAGCCGCGCTCGACCATCGGCTCGATCACCTGCTTGGTGACGTTGAACAGGGAATTGAGGTTGGTGTTGATGACCGCATCCCAGTCGGCCTTGTTCATCTTGCGAAACACGCCGTCGCGGGTAATGCCGGCGTTGTTGACCAGGATGTCGATCTGGCCGCCGGCATCCGCGCACGCCCGGCTAAAGGCCTGCTGTGTCGAGTCCCAGTCCGACACGTTGCCGACCGAGGCGATGAATTCATAGCCGAGCGCCTTCTGCTCGTCGAGCCAGCGCGTCGCGTCTCGACTCGGACCGCAGCCGGCCACCACCTTGTGGCCACTCTTGGCAAGGCGCTGACAGATGGCGGTACCGATGCCACCCATACCACCCGTTACATAAGCTATACGCTGCGACATTGTTGGTCTCCTTCTTGGGCGCTTTGAGCACCTTGTTTTAAATTTGTGACTGCACGCTCAGGCAGGCTGGTGGCCTGCCGCGCCTGTTGGGTACGGGTTGCTGTCAGCGTTCCACCGTCAGTGCCACGCCCATGCCGCCGCCGATGCAAAGCGACGCAAGCCCCTTGTGCGCATCGCGGCGCTGCATCTCATAGAGCAGCGTCACTAGAATGCGCGCGCCCGACGCCCCAATCGGATGGCCAATGGCAATCGCGCCGCCATTGACGTTGATCTTCGAGGGGTCCCAGGCCATCTGTGCGTTGACGGCGCACGCCTGCGCGGCGAATGCCTCGTTGACCTCCATCAGGTCGAGCTGATCCTTGCTCCAGCCGGCCTTCTCGAGCGCGAGCTTGGATGCCGACACCGGACCCATGCCCATGATCTTCGGATCGAGTGCCGTGGTGGCAAATGAGCGGATGGTGGCGAGCGGCTTCAGCCCGAGCGCGGCAGCGCGCTCTGCGCTCATCACCACCACCCCCGCGGCTCCGTCATTGATGCCCGAGGCATTGGCGGCAGTGACGCTGCCTTCCTTGTTGAAGGCCGGACGCAGTCCCGCCATCGACTCGAGCGTGGCGCCGTGGCGAATGAATTCGTCGTCCTTGAAAAGCACCGGGTCGCCCTTTTTCTGCGGAATCGCAAAGGGTGCAATCTCGTCTGCAAAACGGCCGGCCTTTTGCGCTGCCTCGGCCTTGTTCTGCGAAGCCACCGCGAACTTGTCCTGCGCTTCGCGCGTGACGTCGAACTCCTTGGCGACGTTCTCGGCAGTCTGCCCCATGTGGTACTGGTTGTAGACGTCCCACAGGCCGTCGACGATCATGCTGTCGACCAGTTTGGCATCCCCCATGCGAAAACCGTCACGCGCGCCCGGCAATACATGCGGGGCTGCGCTCATGTTCTCCTGGCCACCTGCAATCACAATATCGGCATTGCCCGTCATGACCGCCTGAGCCGCCAGCATCACAGCTTTCAGGCCGCTGCCACACACCACGTTGATGGTCATGGCCGGCACCGAGGTCGGCAGACCCGCCTTGATGACCGCCTGACGCGCCGGGTTCTGACCGGATGCTGCGGTCAGCACCTGGCCCAGAATCACCTCGGAAATCTGCTCGGGCTTGAGATTGGCGCGCTCCAGCAGCGCCTTGATGACGTGCGCGCCGAGCTCCGGTGCAGGCACCTTGGCCAGCGAGCCGTTGAATTTGCCGACCGCAGTGCGCGCGGCAGCGACGATTACAGCGTCTGTCATGAGATGGTCCTTGTAAGAGGTTTGTTCAGACCGCGCGCTGGCGCACGTAACTGCCCGGAGCGGGCTCGATGGGCCGGTGCTTGCCATGGCCGGCATGCTTGCCGGGCTTGACCTTCTTGCCGGCAAAACCGGCCAGCCATGCGGTCCAGTCAGGCCACCAGCTGCCAGCCGACTCGCTGGCACCTTCGAGCCATGTGTTGGCATCGAGATGCTTGATGGCATCAGAACTGGTGGTCCAGTAGCTGCGTTTCTTCTTCATCGGCGGATTGATGACGCCCGCGATGTGCCCCGAAGCGCCCAGCACGAACCGCAGCGGACCGCCGAGCAGCTTGCTGCTGAGATAGGCGCTGCCCCACGGCACGATGTGGTCTTCGCGCGAGCCGTACAGGTAGGTCGGCGCGGTGATCTTTCTGAAGTCGACCGGCACGCCGCACACCTTGACGCCACCGCGTTCCC
The DNA here is from genome assembly GCA_964657655.1 of Gammaproteobacteria bacterium. Lineage (GTDB taxonomy): Bacteria > Pseudomonadota > Gammaproteobacteria > Burkholderiales > Burkholderiaceae_D > CAJCIC01. The sequence continues at coordinate 4,382 of CAZZVZ010000138.1, forward strand.
TGAGCCGGTTCTCGAGATAGGTGTTGCGCAGATACCAGGCGAAGAACGGCCCGGGCAGATTGGTACTGTCGCCATTCCAGTAGAGCAGATCAAACGGCGGTGGCGACTCACCCTTCAGATAGTTGTTGACGACATAATTCCACACCAGGTCATTGGGTCTTAGAAACGAGAACGAGGTCGCCAGTTCGCGCGCCGTCATGAGGCCGGTGTTGCCGCCATGTCCGCCGATGGTGCGTTCACGCTGGCGCACCGCCGCTTCATCGACAAAAACATCGAGCATGCCGGTGTCGGTGAAATCGAGCAGCGTGGTCAGGAGCGTCAGGGACTTGGCGACCTCGTCATCCTTCCTGGCGGCAAGGACCGCGAGTGCGGTCGCGAGCATGGTGCCACCGACGCAGAATCCGAGCAGGTTGAGTTTCTTCTCGCCGCTGATGTCTTGCACCAGATGGATGGCCTTGATGACGCCATCTTCGATGTACTCATCCCAGGTCCTTGCGGCATCGTTCTCGTCGGGATTTTTCCACGACACCATGAACACCGTGTGGCCCGCGGCCACGGTGTGGGCCACCAGCGAATTCTCCGGCTGCAGATCGAGGATGTAGTACTTGTTGATGCAAGGCGGCACCATCAGCAGCGGCCGCTGGAACACGCTGGGCGTGCTGGGACGATACTGGATCAGCTGGAAGATGCGGTTCTGGAAGACCACATCACCGGGCGTGGTGGCGACATTGCGGCCGACTTCGAAGGCGCTTTCATCGGTCTGGCTGATGCGCCCCTTCTCGAGGTCGGCAAACATGTTGATGAGACCTGCAGACAGACTCTGACCGCGTGTCTCGATCAGCTTTTGCTGGGCTTCTGGATTGGTCGCCAGATAATTGGCGGGCGACATGGCATCGACCCATTGCGATACCGCGAAGGTGATCTTGGCTTTGCTCTTGGCGTCGAGATCAAGACTTTCGGCCAGCCGCTGCATGAAGCGTGCGTTGAGCAGGTACAGGTCCGCCAGATAGGCATGCGAGCCGGTCCAGGCCGCTGTTGCAAATCGCTTGTCCGATGGCGGTGGAGCAGGACGTGCTTCCAGAATACCGCTCATCAGTTGTGCCAGTTCGGTGCTGTATTCCTTTTGCAGCAGCGCAAGGCGATCGGGCGCAATGCGCAGCGCCGGCAACGCCACCTTTTGCTGCTGTTGCCAGTCGCTCATGGCCGACTCGAAACTCGACATCAGGCTTGCGCTGTCCTTCACGCCGCTCAGTGCCATCAACCCGGCCAGCGGATTGGCGCCGGCGGGCGCCTGCTGCATGGCCTGGAACGGCATGGCGCGCAGCATCGGCTCGAGCAAGGCGCTGGCAGCTGCGGCTGACTTATCCCGGGCTGAACTGCTCGAGCCCGCAGCAGAGCTGCTGCTCGCGCCAGATGCCGCTGGACGCGGCGTCTTGCGCGCCACGGCTTTGCTTGATGCGCGCTTGGCCGCAACCTGACCAGTCGCTGCGCGACGCGATGTTCGTGGTGCAGCCATGTCGTTCCTCGTCTCCAGGTGACCGCGTTCTATCTATTGCGCAGCCTGGCGCTGATTCTCCCCCCCTGTTTACGGGTAAGTCAATTGAGGGGAATCCAGCGGAGCCTGCAGGAGGCGCCAGCTTGTCGTGGCTTGGCGCACGGCCGCACCTCTAACGGGCAAGGCAGCTCACTCAAGCCAGATCAGCGCTGCCATCCGGCCTGTCACCTTGTCGCGCCGAAACGAGTAATAGCGCACCGGATCGGCATAGGTCGACGCTGCCTGGCTGAAGACGGTCACGCCCAGCGGCTCGAGTCGTAGCCGCGCCAGCAGCGCCAGATCGGCGTACCACTTGCCCGGCCGGCCGACCGTAAAGGCGCGCGCGGCGCGCGCATCCTGACTGACGAAGGCATGCAGCACATCCTCGCCGACCTCGAAGTCGAGCGGCCCGATGGCAGGGCCGAGGTAGGCCACCAGCTGATCGGACGCGACCGGCAGCGAGCGCACGGTTTGCTCCAGCACGCCGGCCGCAAGCCCGCGCCAGCCGGCGTGCGCTGCTGCCACGACGCTGGCAGCCTTGTCGGCAATCAGCACCGGCAGGCAGTCGGCGACCAGCACGGCGAGCCCCAGACCCCTGACATCGGTCCAGCTGGCATCGGCCTTCTCGATCCTGTTCGACGAGGCATCCTTCGCCCCGCCAAAATGCACCACCCGGCAGCCATGCACCTGGTCGAGCCAGCCAACTTCGATCCCGAGCAGACCTGCAAGCCGCTGTCGGTTGCCCTGAACCAGCTGTGGATCCTCACCTGAGCCGAGGCCAAGGTTCAAGCCCGGCGCGCCATCTTGCGCGGCGAATGGACCGAGGCTGTGACCGATGAGGGGTGGACTGCGCCGCGTGGTGACCAGCGCGCGCACGCCGCGGGGTGGCTGCCACGCGGGGGTCAGGAAATAATCGCTGCTGCCCTCAAAAGCCATCGAGTGCCTCAAGCAGATGCGTCTTCGTCAAGAGGTCGATCAGGTCCGGCGGCAGCGCACTGGACCAGCTCATCCTTTCACCGCTTTGCGGATGATTGAGGCCAAGACGCGCGGCGTGCAGTGCCTGGCGCGCGAGCGCGCCGCGCGCCCCGCTCGGTGCATAGACCTGGTCACCTGCGATCGGGAAGCCGGCATGGGCGAGGTGCACGCGGATCTGGTGGGTGCGACCGGTCTCCAGGCGCAACGCCACGAGGGCTGCTTCCTGCGTCTTGTATGTCCCCCTGCCGAGCACCCTGAAATGGGTCACGGCATCGCGCGCGCCGACCTCGCCGTGATTGAGCACTGCCATCTTGAGCCTGTCACGCGGGTCACGCCCGATCGCGCCGTCGCAGATGCCGCTCGGCGGCGGATGCCCGATGCACACCGCCAGATATTCGCGGCTGACGCTGCGTGCCTGCAGCTGGCGCACCAGATCGGTCTGCGCCTCGGCAGTACGCGCCACCACCATCAAGCCGGTGGTGTCCTTGTCGAGGCGGTGCACGATGCCAGCACGTGGCACGAAGGCAAGCTTCGGGTCGTAGTGCAACAGGCCGTTGAGCAGGGTGCCCGACCAGTTGCCTGCAGCCGGATGCACCACCAGCCCGGCTGGCTTGTCGATGATGAACAGCGAAGGGTCCTGGTCGATGATGACAAGCGGCATCTCCTCGGCCACAAAAGCCGAGTCCTCGGCCAGCGGCAAGACCGTGACGCGCACCGTCTGATCGGCATAGACCGGCTGGCGCACCGTGCCGGCGATACCGTCGACCTGCACTGCACCCTGGGCGATCCAGTCCTGCAGGCGCGCCCGCGAAAACTGCGGCAATCGGCCGGCCAGCCATTTGTCCAGCCGGCGCGCGCCTTTACGGTCGACAGTCAACTCCAGCACCTCGCCGGCCGCGCTCGCGCTTTCCGCACCAGCCTGCTCCGGGTCGGCGTCATCCCATAGGCTATAATCGGCGGCTGTTGAAACCTCTGGATTACGCATGCTGGGTCTCAAGATGTCTGGCGCCAAGTGCAGATCGATTCTGGCATTGTTCCTTTTTTCGCTGTCGCTGGCCGGCTGCGGAATCTTCGGCGGTGACACGGAAGACAAAACCGTAGGATGGTCTGCGGACAAATTGTATTCCGAAGCGCAGAGCGAAATGGATCAAGGC
>CAZZVZ010000139.1:0-8012 GCA_964657655.1 Gammaproteobacteria bacterium
GTGCAGCAGGCCGAGAAAGCCGCAGCGAAAACCAAAACCGAGCGCCTGCGAGACCTCTGGCTCATAGATCAGAGAGGCGTCGTTGAGCTTGAGCTTTTCGAGGGCATCACGCAACGCGTCGTACTGATTCGCCTCGACCGGAAACAGGCCCGCGAATACCTGGGGCTGCACTTCCTTGAATCCTGGCAACGCCGATTGCGCCGGGCGTGCGACATGGGTCACCGTGTCGCCCACCTTGGCGGCCTGCAGTTCCTTGATGCCGGCGATGATGAAACCGACCTCGCCTGCAGCAAGGCTGTCGCGCTGGCGTGACTTGGGCGTGAACACGCCGACCTGCTCAACACCGTGCTGCGAGCCAGTCGCCATCAGCAGCACACGTTCCTTCGGTTTCAAGGTGCCGTTCATGACGCGGACCAGCATCACCACGCCGACATAATTGTCGAACCAGGAATCAATAATGAGCGCCTGCAACGGTGCCAGCGGATCCCCCTTGGGTGGCGGAATGCGCGCGATCACGGCTTCTAGAATGTCCTCGACACCCTCGCCGGTCTTGGCGCTGGCGCGAATCGCGTCTTCGGCGGGGATGCCAATCACTTCTTCGATCTCTTCGATCGCACCCTCGGGATTGGCCGACGGCAAATCGATCTTGTTGAGAACCGGCACCACCTCAACGCCCAGGTCGAGCGCGGTGTAGCAGTTGGCGACAGTCTGGGCCTCCACACCCTGACTGGCATCGACTACCAGCAGCGCGCCCTCGCAGGCCGACAGTGAACGGCTGACCTCGTAGGAGAAGTCGACGTGCCCGGGCGTATCGATCAGATTGAGCGCATAGCGCTGGCCGTCGCGCGCCACATAGCTGAGCGCTGCGGTCTGGGCCTTGATGGTGATGCCGCGCTCACGCTCCAGGTCCATCGAATCAAGGACCTGGGCTTCCATTTCACGGTCGGACAGTCCACCGCAGATCTGGATGATGCGATCGGCAAGTGTCGACTTGCCATGATCAATGTGCGCGATGATGGAAAAATTACGGATGTGCTGCATAGCGCCCAACGGCGAAGATCGCGGTTACAACAAAAAAGGCGCCCGAAACAGTATGGCGCCTTGGTATCAGATCGCGATTTTAGCATCCGCAGGGGTGTTCCGCCGCCCCGCGGGATCAGTCATGCAACCGGGCGGCCAGTGCGGCCTGGTCGAAATGGTAGTGGCACACCTCGATGCCATCGAGCAGCAGCACCGGCACCAGCTCACCAAATTGAGCTTCGAACTCCGTGTGGTGGTCGATATCGATGATTTCAAGGCCACGCCGCTGCTCGGGAAAGGCGACAGTCAGCGCGGCCAGCATGTCATCGCACAGGTGGCAGTAGCTGCGCACCAGAATGGTCAGTGCCACGGCACGAAAGCCCGCCTTTCTCGGCCCTCAGCCGGTACGCGCTGGCTCTTCAGGGCTGCTGCGGCCGGATCGGCACATAGCGGACCGCGTCGCCGCGCCGCACCAGCAGCACCGCCGGCTTCTTTGGATCGAGTTTGCTGGCCATCTCGACAAACTGGCGGGTGCCATTCACATCGGCGTTGTTGAGCTCGACGATGATGTCACCCGGTCGCAGGTCGGCCACGGCTGCCGGTCCGTCGACGCTGGCCACCACGACCCCAAGCGACAGATCGAGATCCTTGCGCTTGTCCTGGGTCAGTTCGGTCACCACCAGCCCGAGTGAATTGGCAGAAAGCGTCTTTGGCTCCTCGGGCTTGCCAGGCGCAGCGGGGTTGGCCGCCGCATCGAGCTCCTCCACCACGATCGGCAGATCGCGCACGGTGCCTTTTCTCCAGACCGTGACCACCGAATGGGTGCCAGGCTTGGTATCCCCCACGAGGCGCGGCAGGTCGGTCGAATGAACGATGGTCTGACCATCGAATTTCTGGATGATGTCGCCTGCCTGAACGTTGGCCTTCTCGGCCGGCGAGCCTCGTTCGACATGCGCCACCAGGGCACCTTGCTGCTTCAGGCCGAGCGCGTCGGCTTCTTCCTTCTCGAGGCCGCGAATCTGCACGCCAAGCCGGCCGCGCGTGACCTTGCCGACGGCGCGAAGCTGGTCAACCACCAGCATTGCCTCATCGATTGGGATGGCGAACGAAATGCCGAGGCTGCCACCGTTTTCCGACAGAATCTGGGAATTGATACCGATCACCTCGCCGCGCATGTTGATGAGCGGCCCGCCTGAATTGCCGGGATTGACCGCCACGTCGGTCTGGATGAATGGCAGGTAGTCGCCGGTTTCGCGGCTCTTGGCGCTGACGATGCCAGCGGTCACGGTATTTTCAAGTCCGAACGGCGAGCCGATGGCCAGCACCCATTGTCCGACCCGGATGGCATTGGAGTCGCCGATTGGCAGTTTGGGCAATGCGGTGGCCTCGATCTTGACCAGCGCCACGTCAGTGCGGTCGTCGCTGCCGATCACTTTGCCCTTGAACTCGCGCTGGTCGGTCAAGGTCACGTAGATCTCACTCGCTCCCTCGACGACGTGCGAGTTGGTCAGCACGTAGCCGTCGGCGGTCAGGATGAAGCCGGAGCCGACCCCGCGCGGCACTTCGCGTTCCAGCGGCGTACTCTTGTCCCCCTTCTTGGGGCTTGGACTCGGGCTGGGCCTGCCCGGAAGCCCGCCCTGATCAGGCATGCCGAAGTGCTTTTTGAGGAACTCCTGCAGCTCCTGATCGTCCTGCGGGCGCTCTTTTTCGGTGGTCCTGATATTGACCACCGACGGGCCGACCTTGTCGACCAGATCGGCAAAGTCAGGCAGCACCTGAGTTTGGGCCATGCTTGCGAGCGGCAACAGTCCCAACGACACTACAAGCGCCCACGCGCGGGCCAGCGATCTGATCATGGTCTCTTCTACGGTAAGGTAAAGCCCGGACGAACAGCTAGTTTACGACGAACCGCGCAGCGCTCACTTCGGCGCAACCAGTTCCACCGAATCGGCGATCTGATGGATGGTCGAGGCTGGGACTTCGCCCACCACGGTGACCCAGTAGTCCCCATAGCGCTTGCGGGCCACGTTAATCGGGCCCTTGCTGGCATCGCCCTCGGCGGCGCCGGGCTTGCCGACCGGTTCGATAAACACCGACACCGAAGCCAATCCGTCGGAATAGACCATCTGGCCGACCTCGCGCCCGGTGCCAAAAGTGCGCTTGGTCTCAAGCGTACGCGTAAAGCCCGGCAGATCCGTGGTGATGTGCCAGCCCTGCGCGGCAAAATTGGCAGGCACAGACTCGAACTGCTCGGTCTGCCAGCCCTCGGTCGAGGCCGCGCTCGGCTTCAGGCTGTTGCGATCGATGTGCGCGCCGATCGTGACATCGGTGAACTCGACCTGTTCGAGCACCTCGCCTTGAGGACCGATGGTCTGGGCGCGCAGCAGCAGGCTGGTGGCCTGGTCGGCCCACAGCTTGTAGCCGTAGCGAAGAGCATCGTGCGGCTCGACCGACAGCACGTTGCAGGCGTGGCCTGCGACACGCTCCACGCCGTGTCTGACGACCCGGTACTGGGCATCGATGTCGGTTGCGGGGCGACTCAGCAGTGCTGGAAAGCGGTCCGGCTTGGCATGACTTTCCACCAGGATCAGCTTGCGGTCAGGGACGTAGCAGCGCACCTCGTCATCGTGACGGATGAACTCGCGGATGCGCCCGTCGAGCATCTCGAGCTTTTCGATCTCGCTGTTGTTTTCCGCCAGATGGGCAATGCGCGACGACTGAACCTGGGCGCCTTGCTGATAGATGAACGAGCCGCTGTAGTTCTGATGCTGTGCCGCGCTCTGGATGGCCGACAGGACAGCGGCGCCCTCGCTTGGCGACGCATCTGCCGCGCTGGCGGAAAGCGGCTGCGCAAGCGCCGCTAGCATGGCGCACCACAACACCAGCGTCAGGCGTTCTGCAGACTGGCGAACCGGGTGCAGGACGCGCGCCTGCCTGCTCCGGCACATGACCGGAGGCGACTGCACCATCACCGCTCTCATGGCATCAAGGGTGATCGCGTCCGCCGTCCGCCACGATGTTGAACGAGGCCGCCTGGATCGCGCCCGGGCCATGCAGGGCGGTCGCGGAGAACTCCTGATGCGCTGCGAGATATTCGTTGAGCTGGGCCGGATCGACCACAGCGCGACTGGCAACAGGAATTGCGGCGGGACCCATGGCGCTATTGGCCGTCGGGACAGCATCGGATGCAACCAGCGCTGCGCTACCTCCTGGATGCGCCATCCAGACGACGGCACTGACCATCACTGCAGCCGTCGCCGGCACACCGTAGCGCAGCCAGCGCCGCGGCGCAGTGCGGGTCTTGGCGGGTGCCAAGATGGTGGGTTCGGCGGCCAGCACGTCGTGAAAGCGGCTCATGAAGTCACCACGACCCACCATGGCCCCGGTTTCTTCCGATCGCAGGCAATCGCCGGCCCAGTGCAATTCGTCCCAGGCTGCTCTTAATTCATCGGAATTAAGCAGCAGCTCAATGGCGATGTGCGCCTCCCGCTCGTCGAGGGCGCTATCCGCCAGCGCACCAATCGCGCCTTTGGGACCGAATTCTGGAGCCAGTTGCTGCTCCGCTGACTGATTCATGCTCACCACCTTCTGTCTTTCGATGTCCCCAACAAAGGCCGCAATTCCGCCGCAATCGACTCACGCGCCCGAAAAATCCGGGAACGCACGGTACCGATCGGGCAATCCATCGCTGCAGCAATATCCTCGTAACTCATGCCTTCGATTTCGCGCAGCTGGATTGCCGTTCTCAATTCTTCCGGCAAAGCTTCCATGGCCCTTGATACCGTCTCCCCGACCTGTTTACTCATCAACAACGATTCTGGCGTGTTGATATCTCTTAGTTGGTCGGCGTCATCGAAAGTTTCAGCTTCCTCAGCATCATTGTCTGTGGTCGTAGGGGCGCGACGTCCCTGCGATGCTAGGTAGTTCTTCGCAGTATTGATGGCAATGCGATAAAGCCAGGTGTAAAAGGCGCTCTCGCCACGGAACTGCGGCAGCGCTCGATAGGCCTTGATAAAGGCTTCCTGGGTGACGTCTTCAATCTCGGCTGCGTCACGCACCAGTCTTGACACCAGTCGATTGATCTTGCGCTGGTACTTCGAGACCAGCAGTTCGAAGGCGCGCTTGTCGCCCTGCTGGACGCGTGCCACCAGCAACCGGTCGATCTCACGTTCATTGACCTGATTCATGTGGAGGCGCGCTCAGCCGCAGGTCGCTGCGGCTGCCGGAGCGTCAGAGGTCGATCGAAGGGGTGCGCGCGCCGGCTTCAACAGCTGAGGCCTAGACGCGCCGCAGCAGCATGGTGCCGTTAGTGCCGCCGAATCCGAAGGAGTTCGACATGGCAACGTCGATCTTCATATCCCGCGCCTGGTTGGCGCAGTAATCCAGATCGCACTCGGGGTCCTGATTGAAGATATTGATGGTGGGTGGCGAAACCTGGTGGTACACGGCAAGGGTGGCAAACACGGCCTCGATACCGCCAGCGGCGCCCAGCAGATGGCCGGTCATCGACTTGGTCGAATTAACCACCAGCTGTTTGGCGACATCGCCAAACGCCAGCTTGATGGCGGTGGTCTCGTTCTTGTCGCCGAGCTGGGTCGAGGTCCCATGTGCGTTGACGTACTGCACCTCGTCGGGATTGACGCCAGCATCCTTCAAGGCGTTGCGCATGCCGCGGCGTGGGCCGTCGGCATCGGGTGCCGTGATGTGATACGCGTCCGACGACAGGCCATAGCCAATCAGTTCCGCGTATATCCTCGCGCCACGCGCCTTGGCATGTTGATACTCTTCGAGCACCAGCACGCCTGCGCCTTCGCCAAGCACGAAGCCATCGCGATCGCGATCCCAGGGCCGGCTCGCGGTGGTCGGGTCATCGTTGCGCGTCGACAAGGCGCGCGCTGCCGCAAATCCGCCAATTCCGAGCGGCGAGACAGTCGCCTCGGAGCCACCCGCGAGCATCACGTCGACATCGCCGTGGGCAATCATGCGCCCTGCCTCGCCAATCGAATGAAGCCCGGTGGTACAAGCAGAAACGATCGCAAAGCTTGGACCCTTGAGTCCAAAGTGGATCGAGAGCTGACCTGAGATCATGTTGATGATCGAGGCCGGAACGAAGAAGGGCGAGATGCGGCGCGGTCCGCGGCTCTCCAGTTCAGCGTGCGTCTCCTCGATCAGGGGCAGGCCGCCGATGCCGGAGCCGACGATGACACCGATACGCTCGGCGTTCGCGTCGGTCACCTCGATGCCGGCATCCTTCATCGCCTGAATGCCGGCTGCCATGCCATAGTGGATGAAGGTATCCATATGGCGGGCTTCCTTGGCAGGGATGTAACTGTCGATGGCGAAGTCTTTGACTTCGCCTGCGAAATGACAGTTGAACGCAGACGCATCGAACTTGGTAATCGCTGCGATGCCGGAACGGCCGGCCACGATATTGGCCCAGCCTTCTGCGACCGAATTGCCGACTGGAGATACCAGCCCGAGGCCGGTGACGACTACGCGACGGCGCGACATCCTGCTTGCCGTTACTTCTTGGCGGCCGAGACGTAGTCGATGGCTTGCTGCACCGTCGTGATCTTCTCTGCGTCTTCGTCCTTGATTTCGGTTTCGAACTCGTCTTCGAGCGCCATCACCAGCTCGACGGTATCGAGGGAGTCAGCGCCCAGGTCGTCGACAAAGGACGATTCGTTCTTGATGTCGGCCTCATTGACACCGAGCTGTTCGGCGACAATCTTCTTTACGCGTTGTTCGATGTTATCCATGATTCGCCTGTGAGAGGTGGATTGAAAAAATTGCGCGAATTGTAGCAGACCGGAACAACCGGTCCGCCCGGGTAAAACAGCTGCAAAAACAGGTCAGTTCATCGACATTCCGCCGTTCACGTGCAAGGTCGTGCCAGTGATGTAACCCGCATCGTCTGAGACCAGAAAGAGAACCGCCTTGGCGATGTCTGCTGGCTGACCAAGCCGGCCCAGCGGAATCTGTCCGGTCAACGCTGCGACTTGTTCACCGCTGAGCTCACGCGTCATATCAGTATCGATGAAGCCTGGCGCCACACAATTGACCGTGATGCCGCGGCTGCCAACCTCGCGGGCAAGCGCACGCGTCATACCTGCTACGCCCGCCTTGGCGGCCGCGTAATTCACCTGCCCTGGATTGCCGGTTGAGCCTACCACGGAAGTGATGTTCACGATGCGTCCGCCCTTGGCGCGCAGCATGCCGCGCAGCACTGCGCGCGAGGTCCGAAACACAGCGCTCAGGTTGGTCTGGATCACGGCATCCCAGTCTTCGTCCTTCATGCGCATCAGCAGCGTGTCACGCGTGATGCCGGCGTTGTTGACGAGAATATCAAGGCGCCCGAAATCCTTTGTGATGGTTTCCACCAGCGTGTCAATCGATGCCGCCGCATCCACGTTAAGCACCACGCCGCGGCCGTTGAGCGGGACCAGCCGGGCGTCGATTGCAGCCGCGCCAGCTTCACTGGTGGCCGTTCCGATGACGCGTGCGCCAGCATTCGCCAGACTGTCTGCGATGGCGCTGCCGATGCCGCGCGAGGCGCCCGTGACAAGAGCCACTTTACCGTCCAGTTTCATTGCAGTTCTCCGATCATGGCGTCGAGCTGCTCCTGATCATTGATGGCACCGCCATCGATGCTCTTGTCGATGCGCTTGGACAGCCCCGACAGCACCCGGCCCGGTCCGCACTCGATCACGCGTGTCACGCCAGACGCGCGCATCTTCTCGATGACCTCCAGCTCAGCCCCCGTCTCCTTGTCGAGTACGCCGGTCACGTCGTAGCCGTCGACGGAGATGATCTCGTCGCCGTTCGCGATGCCGGCGGTCGCCGCCGGCCCGTTTGGCCGCGCAGCGCTCACGATGAGCTTCCGGTCGGCGAGGTCGGCGCCAGGCGCAGGATCTTGCGTCACGAAGCCGAGGTCGCCTTGGAGCTGGCCGCGCACGCGCGACTTCGCCACGCGGATCGGCGGAAGGTCCGTC
>CAZZVZ010000140.1:0-8000 GCA_964657655.1 Gammaproteobacteria bacterium
CTCGCACCGGCTCACAGGGTGTCGGCGAAAATCTGTAAGACGATGAACGACGCCCGGTCCAAGCAAACCTTCGGCCGTACCAGCCGAATCCTCAATGCCAAGGAATATGCCGCTGTGATGCGAGCACGCCTGCGTATTGGAGGAACACTGTTCGTCGGCCATGTTTTGAGCCGAGGGGACGCTGCGCCCTGGCGCCTCGGTCTCATCGTGCCAAAACGTTTCGAGCCGAGCGCTGTGCGTCGCAATGCAGTCAAACGAGTCTGGCGCGATTCTTTTCGGCGCGAGTCAGAAGGACTGCTTGCGCTCAATCACGGCCACGACCTGGTGGTGCGGCTGATCGCAAAACCGCAGGCTGGCGCGCTGCTCGCGCTCAAACGCGCCTGTCGTGGCGAAGCGCGAGCTTTGCTCGAGAAGTTGCCGCGGAGCGTTCGGTGAAGCTGGCGAAATGGTGCGGACAGTTGCTGGTGGCGGTGATCAGGGGTTACCAGCGCACGCTCAGCCCGTGGCTTGGGCAACGTTGCCGCTTCACGCCATCGTGCTCGCAATACGCCATCGAGGCGATCGAAACTCAGGGTATGCTGCGCGGCGTGGCGCTTTCTGCCTGGCGCCTGGCACGCTGCCACCCCTTCAATCCGGGCGGATACGACCCGGTCGACAAGAAGCCCACCGCGCCGAAGTGCCGATGCGCGCATCACTGACTGTAGAGACACGTTCATGACCGATACCCGACGCAACATCTTGTGGATGGTGCTGGCTGCTTCGCTGTTCTGCCTCTGGCAGAACTGGGAGCACTACAACGGCCGTCCATCGCTGCTGTTCCCGTCGCCTGTCGAGGCCACGGCCAGTAACGCACCGACCAAGCCGTCCGACGTCGGCGTGCCGAGCGGCGATGTCCCGGCAAGCCAGACTGCGACCGCTGCTGCTGCGGGCGCGGCCACGCCGGGCGCCCCGCAGAGCGCAAGCGCCGCCAAGGGTGAGATGGTTCAGATCCGCACGGATCTGGTTGCGGTCGACATCAATACCCTTGGTGCCGAGATTGACCGGCTCGAGCTGCTTGCGCACAAGGATCAGGAGCACACCGATCAGAACATGGTGCTGCTGCAAAAAAATGCCCAGAACACCTACATCGCTCAGACCGGCCTGTCTGGTGTGCCGGATCTGCCGACTCACAACACCCCGTTCACGCTTGAACCCGGCCCCACCACTCTGGCCGACGGTCAGAACACGCTGGATGTGACATTTGCCGCTGAAAGTGGTGGCGTGAAGCTGGTCAAAACCTTCACCTTCACGCGGGGCAGCTATGTGATCGGCGTGCGCCACGCGGTCACCAATCTCGGCTCGGCGCCAGTCTCGCCGAACCTCTACATGCAGCTGGTGCGCGATGATTCCAAGCCGGCTGGCACGATGCGCTTTTATTCGCCGTATTACGGCCCGGCCATCTTCACGCCAAGTGGCGGCTTTAAGAAACTCACGTTCGACAGCATCAAGAAGAACGTGAAGAACAATGAATGTGCTTCAAACGTATTCCAGACCAACGGTGGCTGGGTGGCGATGCTGCAGCATTACTTTGTCTCGGCATGGATCCCCGCGGACGGCGCGGCGCGCGAGTATCTGACCCAGCCGATCGGCAGCTGTCCTGACCAGTCCGTCGACCAGATACGCAACTTTCGTGCGGGCGCGGTCATGCCGCTGGGCCAGATCGCGCCGCAGCAGACCGTGGTCAATCAGGCTCGCCTCTACGTGGGACCAGAAGAGGCGCGTCTTCTCGAGGCGACCGCGCCTGGTCTTGAACTGACGCGTGACTACGGATGGACCCGGGTGCTGGCCGAGCCGGTGTTCTGGTGCCTGGAACATCTGCACGGCCTGCTTGGCAACTGGGGCTGGGCCATCATCGTGCTGACGCTTGGCATCAAGCTCGCGTTCTTCCCGCTGTCGGCAGCAAGCTACCGCTCGATGGCGCGCATGAAGAGCGTGGCCCCGCGCCTCAAGCTGCTGCAAGAGAAATACAAGGACGATCGCGTCAAGCTCAATCAGTCCATGATGGAGCTCTACAAGACCGAAAAGATCAATCCGGCCGGTGGTTGCCTGCCGATCCTGATTCAGATCCCCGTGTTCATCTCGCTTTACGCCACCTTGTCGGCCAGCGTCGAGATGCGTGGCGCGCCATGGCTTGGCTGGATTCACGATCTGGGCGCACCGGATCCGTTCTACATCCTGCCGATCATCATGATGATTTCGATGTTCGTGCAGTACAAGCTGAACCCGGCGCCTGCTGATCCAGCGCAAGCCAAGGTGATGATGGTCATGCCGCTGATCTTTGGGGTGACCTTCTTTTTCTTCCCGGCAGGACTGGTGCTCTACTGGGTCACCAACAACCTGTTGTCGATTGCCCAGCAGTACTGGATCACGCGCGTCATGAACGCGCCCAAGCCTGCTGTTTGATGGCCGGCCTTTGAGCCGAACTGGGCTGGGGCGCTAACATGGCGTCATCATGACGACGCCGAGCCCCGACCCCATTCTCGCCATCGCCACGGCGAGCGGTCGCGCCGGGATCGGCGTGGTACGCATTTCCGGCCCGGATCTTTCGCAGTTGACGAGCGCGATTGCCGGCCGTGCACTCAAGCCGCGCCACGCCACACTGGTTGATTTCACCGACGCCTGCGGTGCTGCCATTGATCGCGGCATCGCGCTTTATTTCAAGGCACCGCACTCCTACACCGGCGAGGACGTGCTTGAACTGCAGGCACACGGTGGCCCTGTGGTGCTGCAGATGCTGGTGGCTCGCGCATTGGAGCTAGGACGCGAGGCCGGTCTCAGACTCGCCCTGCCAGGCGAATTCACCGAGCGTGCCTATCTCAATGACAAGCTCGACCTGGCCCAGGCCGAGGCGGTCGCCGATCTGATCGAGGCAGGTACTGTGAGTGCCGCGAAAAGCGCCATGGCGTCGCTTGACGGCACTTTCTCGAGGAGCGTCAACCAGCTGGTCGAAGACCTGATCTCGTTGCGTCTGCTGGTCGAGGCGACGCTTGATTTTCCGGAAGAAGAAATCGATTTCCTGGAGAGCTCCGATGCCAGAGGCCGGCTGTCCGACATCTCGGCAGGCCTGGCACGCGTGCTCGATCGTGCCCGTCAGGGCGCCATTCTTCGCTCCGGGCTGACCGTCGTGCTCGCCGGCCGGCCCAACGTGGGCAAGTCGAGTCTTCTCAACGCGTTGGCGGAAAATGATGTCGCCATCGTGACCGACATTCCGGGGACGACGCGAGACCGGATCGTGCAAAGCATCGAGGTCGAGGGCATCGCGCTGCATATCATCGATACCGCGGGTCTGCGCAGTTCTGATGATCCGGTCGAGTCGATCGGTATCGAACGCTCGTGGGCGGAGATTGCCAAGGCCGATGTCATCCTCAACCTGCGTGATGCAGCCGAGCCCGATACCGATGACGATCGGGCCATTGCAGCGCGCCTGCCGGAGGAGGTGCCGATCCGCGTGGTATTCAACAAGGCCGATCTGGCTGAAGAGGAGCCACGCATCGATCAGCACCACATCTATCTGTCAGCGCTGACGGGAGCAGGACTCGATCTGTTGCGTTCCGAACTGCTCAGCATCGCAGGGTGGCACGCCTCGAACGAGACGGTTTTCTTTGCGCGTGAGCGTCACCTTGAGGCACTCAAGGCGGCGCAGCGGCATGTTGGCCTCGCCACCCGACATGCAGAGCAAAGCGATCAGGTCCTCGACCTATTTGCAGAGGAGTTGCGCCAGGCGCAGATTGCGCTGTCGCGCATCACCGGCGAATTCACGCCTGATGACCTGCTTGGCGAGATCTTCGGACGCTTTTGCATCGGCAAGTAGGGCTCGAAACGGTCGGGCTTGCTGACCTACGGGTGGTCTTCAATGCTGCTGGCGGCGCCCATGCGTGGCGTTAGCCAGGCGAGAACCGCAGCCACGATCAAAAGGGCGGGCACATCGCCCAAGAGATGGCCCATGTGTTCTGGGTAGGCCACAGATTGGGCCGCCATGATGGCCCCGTGGACCACGCTCGACCACACGGTAAACGCGATCAGGCTACGGTGTGCCATCGGATTGCGCGACGCCAGGATCAAGAACACGCCAAGCGTCACATAGATGCCGAGGATCATCTCAAGATACATCGAGTGGCCGCCCATATGCCATGACCAGCCAGACGGCCACAGCACGGTAAGGGGATAAATCCCGAAGATAAAAATCAGCCCCACGGCAATGAGGGCGATTCGCAAGTACTTGATGCGATGAAGCGCAGTCATATCATTCCCCGATTCGAAGTTCGTCTTGCCAAATGGTTGGCCCTGCAAGGTGATGTACGGCATGCCTGGACGAGCCGATCTTGATGTCCTCGCCGCACAGCGGGGACTGGCTGGGTCCCTCACCCCTGTATATGATTGGTTTTTTCATCAGACCTCTGGTGCGGCCAGCTGCACCGCCATGTTGCGGCGGCAGAAGGGCGACTGTTTCGACCATCGATGCTGTGACGAAAGCCTAACCGAGGCGGCGCGTTCGAATCCCGGGCAAGTTCCGGGATTTCGCCGGGATAGTTGCGGCCGGATCAAGGGAAACGTTTGCATGCAGAACTCTCTTTTCTTTGGCGCATTTCGATTTGAGCCGTCGACGGCGCGCCTGTGGCGCCACGAGAACGAGATCAAGATCACGCGCAAAGCGGCGGCCGTGCTCGGGCATCTGATCGATCACGCGGGACAGCCTGTTACCAAGGAGGAGCTGTTTGCCGCCGTTTGGCGCAATTCGGTCGTGAGCGACGATGCGCTCGTGACATGCGTGCAGGAGCTGCGCAAGGCTTTGGGTGATAACGCGAAGCAACCGGCCTACATCCAGACGCGCCATCGAAGTGGGTATCTGTTCGTCGCCGACGTCGCTGGATCAGGCGAGCCTGCATTCGGGGTGGCCGCGACATCTGCCAAGACCGCTGCAATTGCCGTCCTGCCGTTCGCGGACCTGAGCCCTGAGCGTGATCAGGATTACTTCTGTGAAGGGCTGGCCGAAGAATTGATCAATGCTCTGACCGAAGTTGATGGGCTGCGTGTTGCGGCAAGGAGCGCTTCATTTCAAATCAAGGCCATCGACCTAAACTTGCGAGAGCTCGGCAGACGCCTTGCCGTTCAGCAGGTGCTGCAAGGCAGCGTACGCAAGGCGGGCGATCGCCTGCGCATCTCTGTTCAGCTGATCGATGTCGATGGCGGCTTTCACCTTTGGTCGCAACAATTTGACGCGAACCTGGGTGACGTGTTCGCGGTGCAAGACCAGATTGCCGACGCAGTCACGCGTGCCCTGACCGACAATTCATCTGCGCCACCTCATGGGCGTGCCACGCGCCGGCCAATGACGAGCGCCGAACCGTATGAGTTATTTCTTCGCGGCCGGCAGCGCCTTCACAGGATGCAGCAGCCGGACATGGACGAAAGCAGGCGGCTGTTCGAACAGGCGATCTCGCTGGATTCCAACTACGCGCCCGCCTGGGCCGGGCTTGCGACGGTTCATGCGCTGCTATTTGAGTGGTGGGGCGCGAATGACGAGGATCTGCGTGGCGCTGATCAGGCCAGCCTGCGCGCCATGGAACTGGCGCCCGAGATTGCAGATTCACACGTCGCGAGAGGCTGCACCTTGGCCTTGCATCGCCGCTACGAGGAGGCGCACGACCATTTCGAAGCGGCGTCTCGTATCAATCCGAACCTGTTCGACGCATACTATTATCACGGCCGCGCAGCATTCTCCCAGGGCCAGCTGGAACAATGCGCGGAATTGTTTAGAAAGGCTTCCGAGGTTCGGCGAGAGGATTGTCAGAGTCCGATGCTGCAGGCGCTCGCGCTTCGCAAGCTTGGCCGCCCGGACGAGGCGAGTCGAGCCAATCATGAGGGTATTGCCCGCGCAGAACGGCTCCTCGACCTGAATCCGCTCGATGCTCGCGTATTGGCGATCGGCTCTTGCGCGGTTTACGATGCTGGCGACGTGCAACGAGCGATGCAATGGTCGCGCCGCTCGCTCGAGGTGCGTCCCGATGACATGAGTGCACTGCTCAACGCGGTTTGCCTGAATGCCAAAGCTGGATTCAAAGAACAGGCGCTCGAGCTGCTCGAGCGGGCCTGCAGTCGTGGTTGGGGCAAGCGAGACTGGATCGACCGAGATCCAGACTACGACTCGCTTCGCGGGGATCCCCGCTTCGAGCGACTGATGGCAAAACTCAACTGAGCCTGAAAGCGAGACGAAGCTGCATGGCGCCGCGCACTTAGTCGATGCTCTGAAACACGCCCAGGGCACGATTTTTCTCGACCGCATCCCACTTGAACACTCTGCCATTCATGGCGATGTAGACGCCTGGCTTTTGCATCTGGCTGACGGCGCAGGCAAATCCAAGGTTAAAAAGGGCGTCCGAGCCGCGCACCGAGTAGGGCACCATGGCACCCATCAGCACCACCGTGGCTTTCGAGCCTGCCATTTTCGGGCCGAGCAGAGCGGCGGTGTCGCTCATGGTATCGGTGCCGTGCACCACCACAATAGAGCGTTCTTCGGACTTCAGACACGAAGCGAGTACCCGCTCTCGATCGACATCCTGCATATCCAGGCTGTCCAGCAGGGGCAGTTCTTCGACCACGACGGGTACGGTCAGCCGGCAACGTTTGACGATGCCAGGCAAGTGGCTGGCCGCAAAGGTCAATTCCCCGGCAAGGGCGTCGTAGTGCTTGTCGAATGTGCCGCCGGTAGCGATGATACGCAAAGTCATGGGTAGAATCCGTCTCTAGGGAGCTGTCATGGAGACATGTCGACGAGCATTCTAATCGCTGCGTCATGTCTTACAGGGAGCAATCGGTGTTCGAACAGGTCGTCTTCGCAGGCGGTGGAAATCGGTGCTGGTGGCAGGCCGGGTTCTGGGACGTCGTGGCTGATGAGATCAATCTCAAGCCGCGCCTGATCGCAGGCGTCTCGGCGGGTGCCGCTACGGCCTGCATGCTCTACGCCAATACCTCGCAGCAGGTGCTGAGTTATTACCGCACTGCGCTGAAAGGCAACACGCGCAATGCGCATTTGCGCAACATCTTCAGCCGCAGTGAGCGCGTGTTTCCGCATGGACGTATTTATCGTCAGGCGTTGAAGGATGTGCTGGGTGGGGACTTTTTCTTGCGCCTCAAAAACGATGCGCCGGAGATCCGCGTGCAGTTCGCGCGCCTGCCCAGGCGGCTTGGCCCCTATGCATCGGTGGGCGTGGGTCTGTTGGCCTACAACCTCGAGAAATACTGGAAGAAACGGTTGCATCCGACCTTTGGCCGGCGCATCGGTTTCACCCCCGAGGTGGTGCGCGTGTCTGACTGCAAGGACGACGACGAGCTGGTGTCGCTGCTGATTGCGTCCGCCTGCACGCCGCCCTTTACCCCGATCGAATATCTCGGTGGCCGTGCCACGCTCGATGGCGGCATGGTCGATAACGTGCCGGTCGACGCGGTCGAGCCGCATGCCACGACGCTGGTGCTCGTCACGCGACGCTATTCCAATCATGCGACGCTGTTTGCGCAGGGCGGCCGACTCTACGTGCAGCCGAGTCAGAAGGTGCCCGTTTCTGCCTGGGACTACACCAGCATCGAGCGCATTGAGGCAACCTATCAGCAGGGGCGGCGTGATGGCGGTGCCTTTCTCAAGTCGTTCGAGCGCGATCGCAAGTGCCTGGAGGCCTCGACCCGGGTGCGCTCCCTGGACGACTCGGCACCCAACATCGACCAATGAGCGCCGTCCCTCACGCACTCGCTGCAGGCACGGTGATCTTTCATCCCGACCGCGGCTACGGGGTCTTGACGTCGGTCAATCTGATGACTGGCTGGGTGAGCGCTCGCTTCGGCAATGAGCACCGTGCCCTCGACCTTTCACTTGCAACCGACGGCGTGCAGCACGCCGACGGCGAGGCAATCCATTTCCGCCGCGATGCGCCCGCCTACATGCCGCATGCGCGCCTGATCGCATTGGT
>CAZZVZ010000141.1:0-7968 GCA_964657655.1 Gammaproteobacteria bacterium
CTTCAACAGCACACTCAGCAGCGCATCGGCACGCAGTCCACCGCCGCCGCAAAACCCTCCCCACGCCACGTTGCTCGATTGACCAGGCCTGCTTGTCCGGGCAGCACAGTTCGCGATTCTCCTGATCGATACATTCTTTTCAAGATATCGCGCCCTATGTATGACGCCGCACATAACGTTGCCGTGGTCCGCTCTAGTATTTGCTCAAGCCACCAACCAGCAGGCATTGACTCACATCAAATGCGCAGGCGTTCTTTGCTGCGTGGCTCACACCGGCAATCGCATTGGTTGCCCGCACCGAAAGACGCAATCAACGTGGCGCCAGAAGCTGGCATGGAGCAAGTGTGAAGCGCAGATCCCGCCATGTTCTAGCCAGTCTCATCGGGCTCGTGCTGAGCTGCGTCGTGCTCGGCGCGCATGGCGCAGATCCGGCACCCGCTGCACCCCTTTCCGTCCAGGCGCCAGCCAGCGGTGATCTGGTGCTCAAGGGCGACGCGCAGTGCACCGCGTGCCACACGAAAGATGATGCCGGCGGCAAGACTGTGTCGATCGGTGCCACAAAGCACGGAACCCAGGCCGATGGCCGCACGCCCACCTGCACCAGCTGTCACGGCAGCAGTCAGGCGCATGCCACCTACAGCGGCAGCGGTACCCAGCCCGCACCTGACATGGTGTTCGATGCGACCAGCAAGGCCACTGCGGCCGAACGCAGCAACACCTGCCTTGCATGCCATCAGACCGAAGTGGCCCGCATGCACTGGAAGGGCAGCCCGCATGACGTGAATGACGTGGCCTGCACCTCGTGTCACCAGGTGCACGCGGCGCACGATGACGTGCGCGACAAGCGGACCCAGGCCACGGTGTGCTTCTCGTGCCACAAGGACCAGCGTGCGCTTGCCAACGAGCCCTCGCACCACCCGGTGCTCGAGGGCAAGATGGCGTGCTCGGATTGCCACAATACCCACGGCAGCCTGGGCGAGCATCTGCTGGTCAAGGACACGACCAACGAAACCTGCTTCGTGTGCCACGCCGACAAGCGCGGCCCGCACCTTTGGAACCATCAACCGGTCACCGAGGATTGCGCGCTGTGCCACAACCCGCACGGCACCAATGCCGACTCCTTGCTGGTGACGCGCCCGCCTTTCCTGTGCCTGTCGTGCCATGACCCAAGCAGTCATTCGGGCAACATTCCGGGCCTCGGCTCGAACGTCAACACCTCCAAGAACGCGGCCGGGACAAGGCTCAGTGCCACTGCGCCGCGAGACAACCTCAATACCAATACGGCGCCTGGCGTCACGCAGGGTCTGTCGTGCATGAACTGCCATGCCGACATCCACGGCAGCAACAACCCAGTCGGCAACTCGACCAACGCGATGCACTTGTTTCGTTAGCGATAGGAGACGAACATGACAAGCACAAGATCGGGTTTGCTTTGCTGGATCGTCACTGCCCTGCTTGGCGCAGGCAGTCTCCAGCCGTGCTACGCGGACGACACAACCGATCCGTCGAGCCCCAATAGCGGCACGGCGTCGGTCGGCATGGGCGCGGTATCCCAGGTCAATCCTCTGTATCGCGATTACTCCGGCATCAATCAGACCGGCGCCTACAGCGTTCTTGATCTCGACTACGTCAATCGCGACCCGCAAGGCGCGTGGTTGCGTGCATTCGTGTCCAACCTGGGGCTCGATGGCATTGAGCAGCTCGGCATCTCCTACGAGAAGCAGGGCGACTGGAAGGTGGCGCTCGGCTACAACCAGATCACCACCTACGCGCCCTACACGCTGCAGACCAAGGTCGACGGCGTGGGCGGCGCCAATCTAACGCTCAATCCCGACTTTCGTGCATCTCGCGGGCTGGGCTCGATCAGCAGTCTTGACCTGCAGCGCGACGCCACCACGATCGCCGCCAGCAAGACCATCGGCGATGCATGGCGGATCAACTTCTCACTGTCGAGCGAACAGAAATCAGGCGAAACCATGGCCGCCGCCGAGGGCAACAGCCTGACCGGCCAGACTCCCGCCAACTCGGGCGTGCCGAGCGCCGGCAAGACCTATGCGACCCAGATGTTCGCGCCGCAGCCCGAGGACTACCAGCACACCCAGGTCGCAGCCAGCATCGACTACTTCACCTCGCAGTGGCAGGCGACGGTGGGCTACTACGGCAGCTTCTTCGTCGACAACAATACCTCGCTGGCCACCTTCCCCGGCACGGACCCGGCAGTGAGTTCGAGGACACTGTCGACCCAGGTGCCGCAAATCTCGCTCGCGCCCAGCAACCATGCGCAGCAGCTCTATGCAGAAGCGGCATGGAATGTGACCGACAACTCGCGTCTGAGCGTCAAGGTGAGCGGAGAGCAGCTGGTGCAGGACATGAGTTTCATCCCTTCGCTGCGCACTGCCGGCAGCGATCCGCGTGGCGTGGTGTACGCACCTGGCATCACCAATGACAATCTGGACGGCCTGGTCGACACCAAGACAGTCGCGACCCGGTTTACCTCGCATCTGAGCCGCGATCTCGACCTGGTGGCATCGTGGCGCTATGAGGATCGCGACGACCAGACGCCGGTGCGTCCATATACGGTGTCAGAAGGCACCACCTATTTCAATACGCTCGATTCGTATCGCTCCAACGATGAAAAAATCGATCTGAGCTATCGCCTGCCGCTCGGCTATCGGATCGCCGGTGGAGTCGAGGGCAAACAGGTCGATACCCCAGGTCAGCTGCGTGAAATGGTCAAGGACGATATCTACCACGTGCAGGTCATGAAATCGATGGGCGAGACGCTCAACGGCACCTTCAAGGTGTCCCGCGATACGAGGAGCGGCGGAGCGTGGAATCCCGAAGCGGTCGACCTGTCATCGACCTGCGCCTGTTTTCCGACGGTCACCAATGTCACTGCCCCGCTCGAGTTCGGCAACCGCACGCGCGATGCTGCGCGTGCCATGATCGACTGGTCGCCGCTTCAACCACTGTCACTGCAGCTCTATGCAGAAGCCGGCATCGACCATTACACCTCGTCGCCGTTCGGCCAGGTCACGGGTTACCAGCTGGCGCCCATGGGGCTGCTGTCGGCCAGAAGTGACAGCGTCGGTCTGGATGGCTCGTACGCCATCAACGATCACTGGTCGGCCACCAGCTTCGTGTCCTACAACCAGCAAAAGACCAGTCAGCACGAGAGCGAGACGCCGCGCATCACCGGCATCCAGACCTGTTCTGGTGCCGGCACCATTGCCGCAAATCAGACCTGCGTGCCGTGGTCGGCAGATCTCGACATGAGCGGGCGTGTGTTCGGCGTTGGCATCAAGGGTCAGCTCAGCGCCTGGCTGGTGAGCGCCAAGTACATGTACGAGAAGGATCTCACCAGCTACAACATTGCTTTCAATCCTTCCGGCGTGCTGTCACCCGTGCCCGCAGGCGTGGGCAACCTGCCCGATACGTTCTACACCATCAACAGCCTGCAGCTCAACGGCGTACGGGCATTGACCAAAAACACGCGTCTCATCATCAACTATATCTATGACATCCGCAGGATCGACGACTACACCTGGCGCAACTGGACCTTCTCGGACGGCACCACGGTGTTCCAGTCTCCCAACCAGATCACGCAAGCCATCCGGGTCACGCTCGCGGTGCTGTTCTAGGCGTGCGGCTGATGGTGTCAAGCCCACCTGGCGCCCGGGCGTGAAGTGATGGCGAGCGGGCCGCGGCGTGTGAAGCTGCAACAGCTCGATCGCCTCAAGGGGCAGGCGCTGCGTGCATCGGGGTCGCAGCCATGCTCTGGCTAGGACTGCGCCAGTTTCTGGTGTCGATCCTGCTGATCGTCGGCGCCATTTTGCCGGTCGTCAATCCGCTTGGCGACGCCCCGCTGTTTCTGGTACTGACACGCGGTTGCGACGAGGCCACCCGGTCCTTGCTGGCACGACGAATTGCGCTCTACTCGTTTGGCCTGCTGCTCGGCTCGATGCTGCTTGGCGCCGTGGTACTGCGACTGTTCGGCCTGTCGATTCCTATCGTCCAGGTGGCCGGGGGCGCGGTCGTCTTTGCGCTTGGCTGGAACATTCTTGCAGAACGTCCCAAGCCGGTCGACGTCAAGGTTGACCCGGGCGAATCCAAGCTGATCGCGCTCGGCCGGGCGTTCTACCCACTGACGCTGCCGCTTTCGATTGACGGCGGTGTGATCGGCGTGGCCATCACGGTCGGCGCCAATCATGCACATACCTTTGGCAACCGGCTGATCCAGATGGTTGCGGCAACAATTGGCGCTGCCATCGTGTCCGTCTCGATCTGGCTGACCTATCGTTACGCGCAGCGCGCCGGCAAGCGCATCGGCATGACCGGCATGACGGTCATCCTGCGCCTTTCATCCTTCATCGTGCTGTGCATTGGCGTAGGCATCATGTGGAACGGCGTCAAGGGACTGCTGGCCGAACTCGGCATTCCCGCGCTGCACTAAGACATCGGCACTCGGCCTTCGAACGTGACCGGCGAGGCAATCGCTCTGGCGTTCGCAGTCTGGCCACGCTGCCCGGCTGCGCCAAGCGCCCAGGTTTCATTGGCATGCTGCAACAGTTCGGGATTGGCGCGGCAGGCGGCCACGAAGCTCTTCACCTCAGGCGTACGCCACGCCTGCCGGTAGGCCTGCCATGCCTCAAGCAGTGAATTCAGCTTCAGGTCAGCCACGGCAAAGGGCAGCGCGTTGAGCAGCTTGACCTTGCCGTTGGGCACAATCAGAAGCAGCGCTTGCGGACTTTCAAGGCGCAACTCCATTTCACGCAGGATGTCGTGTGGATAGATGGCAAGGCTGATGGTACTGGCATGACCCGCGGCATGTGCGGTGAGTTGGTCCACGGCCTGCTGCCATTGCTCGTCACTGCAGGCGATGTCGTGCCACACCTGCGCGGCGCGCCCCAGACGCATCAGCGGTCCGGTCACGAACGCGCTGCAGCCAAGCGCGGCGGCCAGATCGAAGGTAACAGGCATGCTGTCAATGTTGTGTCGGGTAGGAACAAACACCAGCTGCGCGGGCAGGCCCCTCTGGTTCACAAGGCGCAGCGCGTTGACCGCTTTATCGAAGCTCGATCCGGGTCGCCCGATGGCGTGAATCCCGGCACTCGGGCCATCCACCGAGATCTGCATGCACTGCACGTCGAGCGCCGCGAGGCGATCTGCCTCAGCCGCTCCGATCAGGCTGCCATTGGTTTCGATCTTGATCGCCACGCCGCCATCGCTCAGGATCTGGAAAATATCCCAGCAATGCGGCACCGACAGCGGCTCACCGCCGCCGAAGGCGACATAGGGCGTGCCCGCGTCCACGATCTGGCGCGCCAGCGACAGGGCCTCCTGACGTGTCAGTTCATCGTGCCACTGGGCCCCTGGGCCCGACTCCTCGCAGCAGGCGATGCAGCGCGCTTCGCAGCGGTTGGTGAGCTGCCATGCAACAAAAAGGGGCGCCTGGTAGCCATCGACCGAGCGCCCCGTCGAGTCCGCCTCTGGCATCAGGTAAAGCGGATATAGGGCTGTGCCATCACCTGTTCAGACACGTCTTCGAGCTTTGGCTTTTCCCAGTTCGCCTTTGGTTTGACGAGCGGGGCCACGTCCTGCTGCGCGGACTTGATTGCTGCGGCTTCCTTTGACACGGTCATCTTGCTCATGTTCGTTCCTTTTAGTTATGCTGCGGCCAGAATTTCCCAGGCGTTTGCGCGTGGATGTTGAGTTTGGTCGGCGATCACGCGCTCGGCAGCCAGACGCACCGAGGTGGTGTGCCAGGCCAGAAGATAGGCGTGCCAGGCCACCGCCAGAGTGGCGCGGCGCAGATCGGCACAGATGTGCGGCAGCGCCGCGGCGACCTTGACGTAACCATTGGGCAACAGCAGCAGGGTTGCAGGCGGTTCCTCGACGGCGCGCTGCATGCCTTCTTGCAGGTCGAATGGCTGATAGCAAAGTTCCATCGCCGCGACGCGTTCAGACGTCTCGCCCGCGAGCACACCCCGCAGGGCGAGGTATTGAAGAGCGCTCGGCTCGAGCCTGTTCCAAAGACGCGCCGCGGTACCGATGCGCATCAGCGCGCCGGTGTTGAAACGAAAGGCACCGAGGCTGCGCGCCCTGTTAATCACCGCTTTGGCCTCGTGGATATTGAGTGCCGTCGGTGCAAAGGTGACTTCGAGCGGCAGTCCGGCATCGCGAATCATGGCGCACGCGTCGTGGACCTTCTGCAGGGATGCGCCGGGGCGCTGCTTCTGGTAGATCGCCTGGGTGTCGGCATCGAGGCTGACCTGAACCGAGCGGATCGGCAGCCGCGCCATGCGCCTCACGCTCTCCTGGTCGAGCAGCTGGGCATTGGTCTCGATTTTGAGAAGCACACCTGCACGTCCCAGGGTCTCCGCGATCATCCAGAAATGCGGCGCGACCAGCGGCTCACCGCCGCATAACATCACGTAAGGAATTTTTTCGCTGATGATCTGCCCGACAATGCTCAAGGTCTGTGCCAGATCGAGTTCATCGACCATGCGCCGGCCCGGTGCCGAGTCGGTACAGCAATGCGGGCAGGCAAGATTGCAATCTCGTGTGAGCTGCCACGAGACGAACAGCGGCGCGCAGAGCGCGTCGATGCGATGGCCGCCCTGGGCGTTAGCGGCCTGCATGTGCGATACAACCCAGCGTGAACAGCATCACGCACACCAGATAGCAGTTCACGATGCTGCGGATCGCACCCACGAACAGTTTCGGCTGCAGGTAGGTATCGCGTGCCTTTCTTGCGCTGTTGAAAAGTAGCGGCAGCCCGGCGAGCGTCGCCAGACAGGCCAGCGGAAAGAAACCAAGCACAGCACCCGCGGCCGCGACTGCGATGCCGAGCGCGGCCAGGCCAAGATAAAGCGTGACGGCCCTCTTTCGTCCAACACGCACCACCAGCGTTTTCTTGCCGACCAGGCGATCCTGATGAAAGTCCGGGATGTTGTTGACCACCGCCAGCGACATGATCAGAAAGCCCGGCACCAGCGATGCGAAGAATGCATTGAGCGACAGCTGGCCGGTCTGGGCGTACAGGCTGCCGAGCACCATCCACGGACCGTAGGACAGGCCGATCACGCTCTCGCCCAGACCGCGGTAGGCCCAGCGGATGGGAGGTGCGACGTAGAAGATCGCAGCAGCACCGCCCAGCAGCGCGAATGCGAGGATCGGCCAGCCACCGCGGTAGGTCAGATAAAGGCCGACGCAGAGGGCGCCGGCAAAGGCCAGCACGCCGAGCCAGAACACCGAGTCGGAGATGGCGGGCAGATCGGCGGAATTGAACACCCGGTCGGTGCCCAGGCGCGCGTCGAAATATTCGTTGAAGGATTCCACCCCGACCACCGCCAGTGCCACGCCGATCAGGCCGCTCAGGAAGATGGCGCTATCGAACCTGCCTTGCACGCCGAAGGCCCAGGCAGCGCCGAGCAGATAGGGCATCAGCCCGGCATAGAGAAAGAAGCGGTAGCGCACCATGGTCACCACCTGCAGCAGCCGCTGTGCTGCAGAGCGCGTGACTGCCGGCGCCGACAGGGCGGTGTTCAGACGTAGATCCATTTGTGCAGCGAGGCCGTCTTGCTGGGATCGCCGACCATGCCGTCAATGAATCCTGTGACCCGCTCATCCTTCCAGGCACGTTGGAAGTTGGACCACACGTCGGTCAGTGACTGGGTGCGCAGATCGCCGCAGATAAACGGCAACGCGTTGACGATCTTGACCAGTCCATTGGGCAGTACGATCAGCAATGCGGCCGGATGGTGGCGGCGATACTGAAGCTCTTCGAGCAATCCCATTTCGTGGAAATGGACCCGCATTCTTCCGGAATATTCGGCCGCTTTTTCGTGCAGGGTCTCGAAATAGTCGCGGTACTCGTCATCGCTTGGCGTGAGTTTGTGCCAGGTCTTGACGGCATTGCCGGTGTACATGGTGCGTCCGGTATAAAAGCTTGCAGCCCCAAGACTG
>CAZZVZ010000142.1:0-7948 GCA_964657655.1 Gammaproteobacteria bacterium
ACGGCAGCTGCCTGAACAGGTCCGGGCCGCTCGGCACCACCACCGGCGGTGCATTTTCAGGGGCAACCAGTGCGTCGAAGGCCTGTCGCAGCCCAACCGGTGTCTGGCTGGTGCGTGCGGCGAGCGCCACCGGGATGACCTGTTCACTGTTCCAGTACATGTCGAACAGCTCGCCCAGGTGATTGACCAGATCGCCTGTAATCAGCAGATCGAAATCGATAAAATTCGCCGTGCCGTTGCGAAAGAAATATTCGTCTGCAGTATTGCGGCCGCCCGCCACCGCCATCACCCCATCGACGGTCATCATCTTGTTGTGCATGCGATGGTTGAGGCGCCGGAAATCACCGGCGAGCGCAAGGTATCGGCCAAGCGAGGTGTCGCGGCCCGACAGGAACGGGTTGAACAGCCGCACCTCGACATTGGGATAGGCAGCGAGTCCGAGAAACAGCGCATCCTCGCCCTTGGTATAGAAGTCGTCGACCAGAAGACGCACGCGAACGCCGCGCAGGGCAGCGTCACGCAGTGAGCGAAGGATCAGGCGGCCGGTGTTGTCATCGGTGAGCAGATAGGTCTGATAGTCGATCGATACCCGGGCATGGTTGATGAGCGTGATGCGCGCATCGAGGTCGTACTGACCTTCTGCGAGCGGACGAAAACCCGACATGCCCAAAGGCAGCCTGGCCTCTTCGAGCGCCTGACCGAGCACTGACGACGAATCGGTCTTCAGCGCATGTGAAGCGACGCCATCGACTGGCGGCAGCGGCGTGCTGGCGCAGCCGGCGAGCGCGAGCGCGATGGCGCAACAGCCGATGCGCAGCGCAGCGGCCACGGCCCGGGCGGTCGATGTCGCGTGCTCAGCCGCTTTGCGCATCAATGCTCTTATATGAATGGGACATCAAATTTACAGCTTCGCAATCTGAATGATAATCATCATCCAGATTGCATGATGCGGCCGGCGGCCACAGATTGTCAATTGTCGCCATCAAGCGCCAGTCGGGCGCTGCGTCCTGCTCGATGAGATCAGCGGAGGGTCGTGCAGAACTGATGCTCGCCGCGTCCGAGACCACGCGCCCGGGCTGCCCCGCTGGGGCAGACGCGCAATCAGCCGGGGACGGCAGCTTTTTTCTTCGCAAACACGCGCTGCAATCTCGGCACCACCAGATTGAGCAGCAGGGCGAACAGCGCATCCGATGAATCGAACAGGCTCCACACCACACATGCGACGGTCGAAGCCAGAACCGTGATCAAGCCGATGCGGCGATCGTGCCGGTGCTCTTCGGTTTCAATCCGTTCGGTCACAGACAGCATGCGCCAGGACACCAGCGCGATCAGTGCGGTGTTGCCCGCGTACAGCCAGACCGCCGGCGCGAGACTGGCATAGCGCCCGACCACGATGGTGGTAAACGGCACGCACGTGATCAGCAGCAGATAGAGCATCCACCAGCGCACGTAGGTCTGGTTCATGGTCTCGTCCTGTGAACGGATCTGCACGTTGAGCAGCCAGCGAACCCCCAGCACCCAGAAACTCAGGAGATAGGGCAACAGCTTGGGCGCCAGATCCAGCAGACCGCGATAGAACTCGGCATTGGTGGTCGGATTGAAATGCTCGGGTAGACGAATATCGAGCACCAGAAGCGTCATCGCCACCGAGAAGATGCCATCAGTCAGGGCATCCATGCGCACACGCGGATAGCGAAAGCGATTGTCCTGGTTCATGTGGCTGTCACGTCATTTTCTTGTGTCGAGTTGGAGCACGCTACTGTCAACGCCTGACGGGATCTGCGTGCCAGTGATAGTCGAGATCAATCGAGAAGGGAACCGTGCCGCCGTTCTCGGATTTCATCTCGAAGAATCCCGATCGGACATAGCCCGAGACTGCATCCGCGAGCAGCCGGTCAGTCGCAATGGTGCTGCCGTCGATGCTATGCAGCTGCGCTGGCGTGACGGTGCTCGAGACAGTCACGGTCTCGATCGCGTGCCCGGTCTCATCAATCGAGATCCGGTACCTGGCATCGCCGTCGACCCCCGTCACGAGCGTCAGCTCGGGGTAGGAGATGACCGCTTTGCCACGCGTGAAGCCGGGAATTTCGGGACGCGACACACCCACTGGCGCATCAAGGCGCGCAAGCACCGCCGTGTAGGCACTCGAAGTGATCGCGACACGCATCAGCTTGCCCGATATCGACTTGTCTGGCTGTTCGCCTTCGAAGTCGTTGACGGCGTGACTCGTCACCCAGCTCACTTCACATGACTCACGCGCTGACATGGGCGCAGCCTCGCCCTGGAAGAAATGCGACTCGATGCGCTTTCTGTCTTCTTCAGACCATTTGCCCTCGCCGGCAAGCAAGGTGTCGTGGACCAGCGCCGCCATTGCCTTGGGCGAAGGCCGGTCGGCCAGGTACGGCAGATTCTGTCGCGCATATTCGCGATCGAGTGCCAGCGGCAGTTGCCTGGCGAGGCGCTGCTGCTCGCTTTGCAGAAGTTTCTGGTGTGAAGCGCGGATGGCGCGTCCGATGGACTCTGACGAATCGCTGTCGCACACCTGGCGTTTCAGGTCATACACCCCGTTGGCGCCATCGAGCCGCCACATCACCGAAAGTGAATCGCGATCGAGATATTCGAAGCTCGCCACCAGTGCGTAATGCAGCCGGCTGCGCCACTGCGCAAGCAGATCCTCGGCAACCACGCTCGGGTGCGGGGCCGCAAGCCAGTGCTGAAGATTGGCACGGTAGTTGTCCTGCTTCCAGAGCGCATCCAGGACGGCATGCGACAGCCGGGTCTTGGCGTCGGTCTGGTCGAAAGGCAGAAGGACAGAGACGCGGCCTTGGTCGACCTGCTTGTGCAGCCAGCCCTGAAACTCCTGATCGCTCGGCACCTGCGCGTGACAGACACCAACGCCGCCCATCAGCGCCAGCAGCAGCAGCCGTCGGATTGCGGCCAACCAGGCGCGCGCTGCAATCAGACGGAAATGCGACTCAGGGGCGCTGAAACTTTCATGCATTCGGTAGAACCGTGTAGACAAATTGAGAGAGCCATATGGTATCGGCAGAACCGCAGCTGTGACCACATCGGTGCGGCAATGCGATCAAGCAAAGTCTCAGCACGACTACATTGGATGCCAGCCGCCGCACTGATGCGGACCGGGTTTGCCCGGGTCAGGCCACCAGCCTTCAGGAGGACAATATGCGTGTATTTGTCACCGGCGCGACCGGATTCATCGGTTCAGCCGTGAGCATTTCGGCTGGATGGCAGGACGTATGGGCCTTGATCTGGCGGCGTCGAGTTCCATCACGCAGCAGGTGCTCAATTGGCAGCCAAGCGGGCCGGGACTGCTTTCAGATCTGGAACAGATGCGCTACTTCGACTGATCGGCCGGCAGCTCGTCCATGCGGGGGGCGATCCACAGCCCCCTTCTTGGATTACGCGGCAAGGATCAGGCAGGCCACCATCACCTGCGCAATCACACCACCGAAAAATGCCAGCGTCCTGACCACCGGTACCTTGAAGGTGTAGGCCAGTACGTGGACCAGCCGACTCCAGAAGTAGAGTATCGCCGCGCTCGCCAGGTGCCCACTCTGAATTCCCATCGCATCGGCTGCCAGCACCAGCGTTGCGAACACCACCAGATTCTCGACCGCATTGGCGTGCGCCAGCTTCATGCGTTCGGCCCATGCTGCCAGCGGTTTGGGATTTGCCGGATAGCCCATGGCATCCATCAGGCCTCCGACCACGATCCGGTCGAGCACGTACGGAACCCACAGCAGGCCCGTCAGCATGGCTGCGAGCGCCAGGTAAAAAAGTTCCACCTTCATGATCCGTCTCCTCTTCTTTGTGATCGGCCAGTTTGCAGCAGATTGCGTGTCGCAACCCGCCATCGTTCGTGATTCTCAGACCAAACTGTCCGGATTGCTACGGCTGCTCGCGCGGACCCCGCCTTTACAAGGAAAACAGGTCGCGCAAAAGCTGCGGTCGAGGCGAGGCATGCAGTGGCGTGCGTTCTCGAGCACCGCCCCTATCATTTAGCCGGCTCATGCATCGGCGGACAGACCGGTGGCATTTCGATGCGAAGAAGCCATACTTGAGAGTGCGCTTGAGACCTCCTCGCACACTTTTGATCCGCTCGCCCACAACGCTCTTGCCCCTAAAGGAGAACACCTTGAACACGATCATCGCATCAACTGTGCTTGCAGTGACTATTGCCGTCGCCGATGTGGCATTCGCCCAGGCAGCCCCTGATGCCGCAGCCACGCCCGCTGCTGCTCCCGCCAGCCGCGCAGCGGTGAAAGCCGACGCGAAAGCGGCGGAGAAGTCCGGCGAGATCCCGCGCGGAGAAGCCAGCAATAACCTGGATCGGGATACCTCGAAGTCGAGCGCCAGTCGCGCCGACGTCAAAGCCAGCGCCAAGGCGGCAGAGAAGTCAGGCCAGCTGGCACGCGGCGAATCCTCACGCAGCATGGATAGCCAGAACAGCAAGAGCACCTCGTCGCTCACCAGGGCGCAAAGAAAGGCAGCGGCACGGGCAGCCGAGAAGAACCACGACATTCCACGCGGCGAGTCGAACGTCAGCAACTGAATAGGGCGACGCCAAAGCGGCGCTTGCTCGAGCCACGCGCGGTGGCGCAGCGCGCAAGGCGGCGCGTGCAATCACAAAACGAAAGCAGCCGGACCACAAAAACCGGTTCCACGTGGTCCTTGACAAATAAATTTGTCAAGGCTACCGTGGTTGCATGTTCGACATCCAAGTCATTGAAGATCCAGCAGCAGCGTCGGTCGCTTTGGGGCCGATGCGCAGTCGACTCCTGTCGGAGCTGGCAGAACCTGCCTCCGCGGCGACCCTTGCAGCACGCGTAGGAATCGCGCGACAGAAGGTCAACTACCACCTCAACGCGCTCGAGGCGCACGGGCTGATTGAACTGGCCGGGGAACGGAAATGGGGCGGCTTGACCGAGCGGCTGCTGGTTGCGTCCGCTGCCTCGTATGTGGTGTCCCCAGGCGCGCTTGGCCCGGTCGCCGCGGACCCGGACCGGGACATGGACCGGCTCTCGGCCAGCTACCTGATCGCACTCGGTGCGCGAGTGGTCCGAGAGGTGGCAGACCTGGTGCGGCGCGCCAGGGACAGCGGTAAACGCTTTGCGACCCTGGCCGTCGATGCCGAGGTGCGCTTTCGTTCTGCAACTGATCGCGCCGCGTTCAGCGACGAACTCAGCCAGGCCGTCACCCAGCTGGTCTCGAAATACCACGACCAATCCGCGCCGCAAGGTCGCCTGCATCGCCTGGTGATCGTGGCGCATCCGTTGCCCCACAAACCCAAACCCAGGGAGCATTGATGAGCGTGAAAAGCGAAGCAACTGGACGCCGTTCCGTTGAAGCCGAGATCGAGGTGCCGGGCACGCCCGAGGAGGTCTGGAACGCCATTGCAACCGGCCCCGGCATCTCGTCCTGGTTCGTGCCGACGTCTATGGAAATGGTCGATGGCAAGCCGGTCGCCGTGACCTCGACCTTCGGCCCCGGCATGGAAATACGATCGACCGTGAAAGCCTGGCAGCCACCGCAAAGTTATGTCGCCGAAGGCCCGGGCATGAACGGCGCCCCGCCGATGGCAATCGAATGGAATGTTGAAGCCCGTGCCGGTGGCGTATGCGTGGTGCGCGTGGTCCACAGCCTTTTCGCCAGCACCGATGAATGGGACGACCAGCTGGAAGCCACCAAGGTTGCATGGCCCGGTTTTTTCCGCACCTTGCACCTTTATCTCGCGCATTTTCGCGGACAGCGCTCTGAGAACCTGCACTTTGTCGCGCCCGTGGCGGGTACCGAGGCCGAGGCCTGGGAAGCGCTCACATCGGCACTCGGCCAGAAAGGGTTGAAAGTCGGCGAACGCTTTAGTGCTCCCGCCGGCGTTCCCGCTTTCAGCGGCCAGACGCAATATCTGAGCGAGAATCCCTACGACGCCTTGCTGCTCCTCGAGCAACCGGGTCCCGGTGTCGCCGCCCTTGGCACTTTCAATATGGGTGGCGACAATAGTATGGTGGTGGTGGGCTTCTACCTCTACGGCGACGACGCACCCGATACGGCCGCGCGCGAGAAGCCGATCTGGCAGAACTGGTTTCAAGAGCGCTTCCCAATGCCCTCCCAGCCAGCCCAGAGCGAATGATCCAGTACGGCATTTCGCAGGGTCTTCATCTCGCGTTGGCCGACGGGACGGCAAGCAGCGACGTCCTTTGAACGAAATGAAAGGTCGATTTCAAGCTCCTGCCTTGAAATCGACACAAACACCCGTATAATTAGCACTCGTCGGGGATGAGTGCTAACAATTAGCGGCTGTCCACCTCGTCCTGTCGCACAATCCCGTTTATCTGTTGTATAAGAACCTGATTCTAAAGGAGATTCTATGAACCTTCGCCCGTTGCACGATCGTGTGATCGTCAAGCGCCTCGACAATGAAACCAAGACCGCCTCGGGAATCGTGATTCCTGACAATGCCGCAGAAAAGCCTGACCAGGGCGAAGTGCTGGCCGTCGGCAAGGGTAAAGCCCTTGAAGATGGTTCGATTCGCGCCCTTGAAGTCAAGGTCGGCGATCGCGTCTTGTTCGGCAAGTATTCCGGTCAAACCGTCAAGGTCGATGGACTGGAACTGCTCGTCATGCGCGAAGAAGACATCATGGCTGTGGTCGATGGCCGCGCTGCTTCGGTCAAGGCTGCTTGATCTAGCGCCCTGCCCCGCCACCCTTTTTCACAGAATTCCCAGGAGATTTTTCAATGCCCGCAAAGCAAGTACTTTTTAGCGATGACGCGCGCGCCAAGATCGTCAATGGCGTCAACATTCTCGCCAACGCCGTCAAGGTCACTCTCGGTCCCAAGGGCCGTAACGTTGTGCTGGAGCGCTCGTTCGGCGCCCCGACCGTCACCAAGGACGGTGTCTCGGTCGCCAAGGAAATTGAACTGAAGGACAAGTTCGAAAACATGGGCGCGCAACTGGTGAAGGAAGTCGCATCGAAGACTTCTGACAACGCCGGTGACGGCACCACCACTGCAACCGTCCTGGCTCAGGCCATCGTGCGCGAAGGCTTCAAGTATGTGGCTGCCGGCTTCAACCCGGCCGACCTGAAGCGCGGTATCGACAAGGCGGTCATCGCCGTGTGCGAAGAGGTCAAGAAGATCTCCAAGCCCACCACCACCAGCAAGGAAATCGCACAAGTCGGCTCGATCTCGGCCAACAGCGACCCGGACATCGGCACCATCATTTCCGATGCCATGGAAAAAGTCGGCAAGGAAGGCGTCATCACGGTAGAAGACGGCAAGTCGCTGCAAAATGAACTCGACGTGGTCGAAGGCATGCAGTTCGACCGCGGCTATCTGTCGCCTTACTTCATCAACAATCCCGAGAAGCAAGTCGTGGCACTCGAGAACCCCTTCGTGTTGCTGTTCGACAAGAAGATCTCGAACATCCGCGATCTGCTGCCGGTGCTTGAGCAAGTCGCAAAGGCTGGCCGTCCGCTTCTCATCATCGCTGAAGATGTCGAAGGCGAAGCACTCGCAACGCTGGTGGTCAACAACATCCGTGGCATCCTCAAGACCTGCGCCGTCAAGGCTCCAGGCTTTGGCGATCGTCGCAAGGCCATGCTGGAAGACATCGCTGTCCTGACCGGCGGCCAAGTGATCGCAGAAGAAGTCGGCCTGACCCTCGAGAAGGCCACTCTGGCCGACCTGGGCGAAGCCAAGCGTATCGAAATCGGCAAGGAAAACACCACCATCATCGATGGCAATGGTGATGCCAAGGTGATCGAAGCGCGCGTCAAGCAGGTTCGCGTGCAAATCGAAGAAGCCACTTCGGATTACGACCGTGAAAAGCTGCAAGAGCGCGTGGCCAAGCTGGCAGGCGGTGTTGCCGTGATCAAGGTTGGTGCTGCAACCGAAGTCGAAATGAAGGAAAAGAAGGCACGTGTCGAAG
>CAZZVZ010000143.1:0-7943 GCA_964657655.1 Gammaproteobacteria bacterium
CCGCCACATCGCCGCGTGCCACCACCCAGGCAGGGGTGCGCTGGAATACGCTCACCTGCGATGCGATGCGAGCCAGTTCTGGCACCACCTGAATCGAGGAGGCGCCAGTTCCGATGACACCGATATGACGGCCGGCCAGCTCGACCGTGTGGTCCCAGCGCGCGGTATGAAAAGCAAAGCCCGTGAAGGTCGCCTGCCCCGGCAGGTCAGGAATGTTGGGTCGCGAGAGGCCACCGAGCGCCAGCACCAAAGCGCGTGCACGCAACACCCGCTTGTCGCTGAGCTCAAGGCGCCACAAGGCATCTTCTTCCTCAAACGAGGCACTCTCGAGCGTCGCGTTGAGGCGCAGGTGCGCGGCCAGACCGAAGCGCGACAGGCAGTCTTTCAGGTAGGCCAGAATCTCGGGCTGTTTCGGATAGGTGCGCGTCCAGTCGGTGCGTGGCGCGAACGAATACGAATAGAGCGATGAAGGAATGTCGCAGGCGCAGCCCGGATAGGTGTTGTCACGCCATGTGCCGCCCACCTCAGCTGCGCGTTCGAGCAGCACGAAGTCGTCGATGCCGGCGCGCTTGAGCGTGGCTGCCATGCCGATGCCTGCAAAGCCGGCGCCGACAATCACTGTGCCGACCGGCGGTTCAGGGGCGATGGGAGTTGCTCCGTCAGAAATGGGATGAGACACGCCAACAATCATGGCTGTAGCACGCAGCGCGCCATTCTACGCCTTGCAGCTTGCCTGCGAAACGCATGGTCTTGGGTGTACATTGCTCGCTCCAAAGAATTGCCGAGGAACGAGCAATGGCGACTAAAAAATTTGCTTCGCAGGCCGACCTGGAAGAAAAACAGGTCACCTTCGAGAGACTGTCCGAACACGCCTACGCCTATACCGCAGAGGGTGATCCCAATACCGGTGTGGTGATCGGCGACGACTCGGTGATGGTGATCGACACACAGGCCACCCCGGTGATGGCGGCCGACGTGGTGCGTCGCATCCGCGAAGTGTCCGATCTGCCGATCCGCTACGTGGTGCTGTCCCACTACCATGCGGTGCGCGTGCTTGGCGCCAGCGGTTTTGCGGCTGAGCAGGTGATCGCCAGTCGGGATACCTACGATCTGATCGTGGAGCGCGGCGAGGCTGACATGAAGAGCGAGATCGCGCGTTTCCCGCGTCTGTTTCGCGCTGTCGAGTCGGTGCCGGGACTGACCTGGCCGACCATGGTGTTCGAGGGTTCCATGACCTTGTGGATGGGCAAGCTGCGCGTCGAGCTGCTGCAGCTCGGCCGCGGCCACACCAAGGGCGACACGGTATGCTGGCTGCCCGAAGAAAAAGTGCTGTTCAGCGGTGACCTGGTCGAGTATCAGACCACGCCTTATACCGGCGATGCCTACCTGCAGGACTGGCCGGCCACGCTCGATGCAATTCTCGCGCTGGGGCCCACCAGCCTGGTGCCGGGGCGCGGCGCTGCGCTGAAATCGGCCGAAGAGGTGCGCCTCGGTGTTGAGGGCACGCGTGATTTCGTCACGGCGCTGTTTGGCAACGTCAAGGCCGGTGTCGACGCCGGCTTGTCGCTGCGCGACACCTATCGCAAGACCTATGCGGCGCTTGAGCCACGCTTTGGCAGCTGGGTGATCTTTTCGCACTGCATGCCGTTCGATGTCAGTCGTGCCTACGACGAGGCCGGCAAGTTTCCCGACCCGCGGGTGTGGACGGCCGAGCGAGACATCGAGATGTGGCACGCGCTGGAAGGCTAGCCTGTGCTGGAAGACTACCAAGGCAAGGTCTTCCCGTATCGGCGCTCGGTCGATCAGGAACCAGGGCGCATCGCGCGCCACCAGGTGGCGGTGGTCGGCGCCGGGCCGGTCGGTCTGGCACTCGCGATCGATCTGGCCCAGCACGGCATCGAATGCGTCCTGCTCGATGACCAGACGACCTTGTCCAACGGCTCGCGTGCCATCTGCTTTGCCAAACGCACACTCGAGATCTTCGATCGCCTGAAGGCCGGTGAAGGCATTACCAAGGCCGGCGTCGGCTGGTCGGTCGGCAAGGTGTTCTTCGGCAAGGACTTGCTGTACCAGTTCGATCTGGCGGCCGAGGGCGGTCAGCACAGGCCACCCTTCATCAACCTGCAGCAGTACGTGGTCGAAGGCATGCTGCTGGAACGCGCGCTCGAGCTGTCTTGTCTTGACGTGCGCTTTGGCCATCGCCTGGCGGGTATCGAGCAGCGGGGCGCAGACGGTGGTGAGGCGATGGCGCGTCTCAGGCTCGCCACCCCCGATGGCGAATACCAGATCGATGCGCAATATGTGGTGGCCTGCGATGGCGCGCGCAGCACGGCGCGTGCGCTGCTCGAGATCCCAAGCGACGGGCAGATCTTCAAGGACCGTTTCCTGATCGCCGATGTGCGCATGCGGGCACCGTTTCCGGCCGAGCGCTGGTTCTGGTTCGATCCGCCATTTCACCGCAATCAGTCGGCACTCCTGCATCGCCAGCCCGAAGATCTCTGGCGCATCGATTTCCAGCTCGGCTGGGAAGCCGATCCCGAGTTCGAGAAAGAGCCCGAACGGGTCAGGCAGCGCGTGGCTGCGATGCTTGGCGCCGAAGTTGAATTCGACCTGGTGTGGGTCAGCGTCTACACCTTTGCGTGTCAGCGCATCGAACAGTTCGTGCACGGCTCGGTGATTTTTGCTGGCGACGCCGCCCATGGCGTGTCGCCCTTCGGTGCACGCGGTGCCAATGGTGGCGTGCAGGACGCCGACAATCTCGCCTGGAAACTGGCTGCCGTGCTGAACGGTCAGGCACCACGCCGGCTGCTCGACAGCTATCACGAGGAGCGCTCGTATGCGACCGACGAGAACATTCTCAATTCCACGCGCAGCACCGACTTCATCACGCCCAAGAGTGCCGTCAGCAAGGTCTTTCGCGACGCTGCGCTGACGCTTGCGCGCAGACATTCCTTCGCGCGCGCTTTCGTCAACAGTGGCCGGCTGTCTGCACCGGCGCACCTTGAGCAGAGTTCGCTCAACTGGCCGGATCGCGCGTGGCGCAAAGGCCTTGCGCCAGGCGCGCCGTGCAACGATGCGCCGCTGCTGGTCGATGGCCGCAGCACCTGGCTGCTGGAACAGCTCGGCAACCGCTTCGTGGTGCTGCTCTACGGCACACGCAACAGCGCCACCAATGCTGCGCTGATCAAGCAATGGCAGGCGCCGCTGGCCGCCTTGAGCCCAAGCGTTGACTTGTTGCTCATCGTGCCCGCCCAAGACCCACCGGGTGCCGCTAATGGAGGGGTGGTGGCGCAAGACGTCGAGGGACTTTTTGCCGAGCGCTATGCAGCAAAGAGTGGCAGCGCAATCCTGGTTCGGCCGGATCAGCATGTGGCTGCGCGGTTCATCGAGCCGAACCTGAAAGACATCGGGCAGGCGCTGCGGCGCTCGCTTGGATTTACCGAGGAGCTGGCATCATGACCACTCAGCTTATTCTCGCTGCCAATCTGCCGGAAGCCGACCATTTCTACGAGGCGCTGATCGATTCGCACCGCAACCTGAGCGAGTCCGACAGCGCCGCCTTCAACGCGCGCCTGATCCTCGTGCTCGCGAACCACATCGGCCAGCTCGATGTGCTGCTGCAGGCGCTGAAGGCGGCGGCGCATGAAGCTCAGGTGCCGGCTGACTAGCGCGCCAGCAGCAACGTGCAGCACCGGCTGGAATTCTTCGCGCATGCGTGCCAGCGATACGCGACTGGCATGCGCGCTGGCGTTGATCGAGGCCACCACCTCGCCGTGCGTGCCGCGCACCGGGACCGCGATCGAGCGCAAGCCGATTTCAAGCTGCTGATCGACGATCGCCACACCCTCAGTGTGAATCGTGTCGAGCAGACGCTGCAGCTGGACACGTGAGGTGATGCTAAAGCGCGTGTGGGCCACCAGCGGCACTCGCTCGAAGTAGCCAGCGCGTTGCTCAGGGGTGAGGGCGGCCAGCAGCACCTGGCCCATCGAGGTGCAATAGGCCGGCAGGCGGCTGCCGACGTGCAGCGCGACTGACATGATGCGTTGCGTGGCGGCGCGCGCCACGTAGAGCACCTGGTCAGAGTCGAGGATCGACAGCGACGACGACTCGAGCAGCAGCGCGCTTACTTCATCGAGCGCTGGCTGCGCATGCGCAATCAGTGGTGTCGAACTGAGGTAGGCATCGCCGAGCGACAAGGTTTTGGGCGCCAGGCTGTAACCGTCACTGGCAGTCAGCACATAGCCGAGCGCTTCGAGCGTGTACAGGCAACGCCGCACCACGGCGCGCGCCAGGCCCGTGCGTACACTGATCTGCGAAATCGTCAGGCGCCTGGTCTGGTCATCGAAGGCGCGCATCACGGCCAGACCGCGTGCCAGAGACGCCATGAAATCGGGATCGCCC
Source organism: Gammaproteobacteria bacterium (assembly GCA_964657655.1). Lineage (GTDB taxonomy): Bacteria > Pseudomonadota > Gammaproteobacteria > Burkholderiales > Burkholderiaceae_D > CAJCIC01. The sequence continues at coordinate 4,402 of CAZZVZ010000143.1, forward strand.
GGCCGTTCGGTGACAGCGCGCTGCGTTTCCAGCACGGTTGCATCGACAGGATGCTGCGACACGCTGCTGGCCTTGCCGGTCGCATTGCTGACACTGCTGCCTGTCACACGATCGGGACTGCTCCGAGAAAAGGGTCGCGGCTTGACACCTGAGCGCCGCACGCCTACTTTAGTCGCCGTTCGGTGATCGCGCAATTGGGCGATTAACGAACAAGGCGGGCAGGCATTGCCGGGGAGCAATCCGCTCGACCCCTTGCCCGCGGCGCGCCATGACAGCATTTCGATGGCGGGCGCGGTAGCATAGCGGGCAGCTCGAAGAACGCAACAGGAGCAGAACGCATGTCCACACGCGGTGCATTTCGCCGTCCGGCGCCCGGAACCCAGCCGGAATATCTTTATCCGGCTTACGGATCGACCGTCAAGCGTGCACCCAGCCAGCCTCTGGTGTTGCTGCCGCATACCTTGTCGGAAATGACCGGGCCGGTTTTTGGCTACGACAACATCTTCAAGGGTGCGGCCGATCTGACGCGCCAGCACGATGGCGCGCCGCAGGGCGAACGCATCACCGTCTCGGGCCAGGTCCTCGATGAAGACGGCACTGCCATCCCCGAGACCATTGTCGAGATCTGGCAATGCAACGCGGCTGGTCGTTACGCGCACAAGCGCGACGATCACGACGCGCCGCTCGATCCCAATTTCTCGGGCTATGGTCAGGTGCTGACCGATGCCGAAGGACGATATTCCTTCACCACCATCAAGCCTGGTGCCTATCCGTGGCGCAACCATCCCAACGCATGGCGCCCGGCGCATATCCATCTGTCCTTGTTCGGCCGTGCCATGGCCACGCGTCTGGTGACGCAAATGTATTTCCCTGGCGATCCGCTGCTGCCGCACGACCCGATCTTCAACAGCACGCTCGATGAACGTGCCAGACAGAAGCTGGTGGCTGCATTCGACTGGCCGACCACCAAGGCCGAGTGGTCGCTTGGTTACCGCTTCGATATTGTGTTGCGCGGGCGCGATGCCACGCCGATGGAGCGCTAGATGCTGATCGCGACCCCTTCACAAACGGTCGGTCCCTATTTTCGACTCGGCATGGACCCGCTCAACCATGACCACGTGGCACCGGCCGGCGCGAACGGCCTGATCAAGGTCACTGGCCGCGTGATCGACGGCGATGAAGCGCCGATTGGCGATTGCGTGCTCGAAATCTGGCAGGCCGATGCAGCTGGTCAGTATGCCTTCATCGACGGCAAGAGAAACCCTAAGGCTGACGCCAGCTGGAACGGTTTCGCTCGTGTGCCAACCGATGCGAACGGCAGGTTCAGCTTCTATACGGTCACCCCCGGCGCGGTTGCCGACAACCACGGCGGCCTGCAGGCGCCGCACGCGCTGGTGATGGTCGGCATGCGCGGCCTGCTGAAATTCCTCATGACGCGCATGTACTTCCCAGGACCTGCCACCAGCAGCGACGCGGTGCTCCAGTCGATCCCCGCGGCGCGCCGCGCGACGCTGGTCGCGACGCAGACTGCGCCAGACCAGCTCGACTTCAACATCAACATGCAGGGCGCCGCCGAGACGGTCTTCTTTGATTACTGATGGTCCCGCCGCAGCGATGAGTGCTCAGTCACACGACCTGCTCGCATCGCTTGCCTCGAGCCCTTCGATGCGTGCGCTCTACAGCGACCAGAACCTGGTGTTGCAGATGCTGCGCTTCGAACTTGCGCTGGCACAGGCCGAGTCCGAGTACGGCATCGTCCCGGGTGCCACGGCGCTTGCCCTGCAACAGTTCCAGCAGACCGACTGGGTCGATTTCGACGCGCTTGCCGCAGCCGCCCCGCTCGCTGGCAATGTTGCCATCCCGCTCATCAAGCAGCTCACCGCAGCGCTGACCGAGCGTGATGCGCATGCAGCTTCTTTTCTGCATTGGGGCGCCACCAGTCAGGACGTGATCGATAGTGCTTCGATGCTGCAGGCGCGTGCCGCGCTGCAGCTGCTCGAGCGCGATCTCGACCCGATATGCGCAGCGCTGGCCAGCATTTGCGAACAGCATGCCAGCACTGCCATGGCAGGACGGACCTGGCTGCAGCACGCGACCCCGGTCAGCGTCGGCCTGAAAACCGCCGGCTGGCTCGACGCACTGCTCGACATGCGCGAGCGATTGCAGGCGCTGGAGCGACAGCTGCCGCTGCAGTTCGGTGGTGCGTCGGGCACGCTCGCGGCATTGGGCGCGCATGGCGACTCGATCGGTCAGGCGCTCGGCCGACGCCTTGGCTTGCGTCTGCCCTCGCTCCCCTGGCATGCAGCGCGCATTGAGGTGGTCGACCTGGGCAGTGCGCTTGGCATGCTGGTGGGCACGCTCGGCAAAATTGCCCGCGATGTGGCGCTGCTGATGCAAACCGAAGTCGGTGAGATGAGCGAGCCCAGGGCGGCCGGCAAGGGTGGCTCGTCGACCATGGCGCACAAGCGCAATCCGGTCGGCTGCGCCATTGCGCTTGCAGCAGCACAACGCGCTCCGGGACTGGTTGCCACCTTGTTAAGCGCCATGGTGCAAGAGCACGAGCGCGGTCTGGGCGGCTGGCAGGCTGAGTGGGCGGTGCTGCCGGATCTTTTTCTGCTGGCAAGTGGCAGCAGCAGTGCCATGCGCACCGTGCTCGAGGGCCTTGAAATCGATCAGGCACGCATCGCAGACAATCTGCGCCTCGAGGCGGGATTGTCGATGGCCGAAGCCGCGAGCTTCGCGCTGGCTGAGATGTTTACCCGTTCAAGGGCCAAGGAGATGGTCGATCTGGCCATCGGCCGCGTGCGCGACAATCCCGGCATGTCCTTGAATCAGGCCCTGATGTCGATTGAGGAGGTCGCACATGGCATCGGTCAGAGCGCACTCGACGCGATTCTCGACCCCGCCAGTTATCTTGGTTCGGCCAAGGTCATGATCGATCGGGTGCTCAAGCGCTATCGGACCGGCGTTGTCTGAGCCGACGCGAGGGCGAGCTGTTTCATTCTGAATTCTAGACAGGGGTCGCATGATGGACGAAGCAGAACGGCTCGAAGCAGGACTCCAAGTGCGCCGCGAGGTGCTCGGTGCGGCCCACGTGCAGCGCTCGATGGACAACCGCACACCGCTCAATAGCGAGTTCCAGGAGCTGATCAGCCGCTACGCCTGGGGCGAAATCTGGACGCGCGACGGCCTGCCGCGCCATACTCGCAGCCTGCTGACGATCGCGATGATGGTGGCGCTCAACCGCAGCGATGAACTGAAGCTGCATTTGCGCGCTGCCGCCAACAACGGCGTGACCGAGGACCAGATCAAGGAAGTGCTGTTGCAGACCATGATCTACTGCGGTGTACCGGCAGCCAACCACGCATTTCATCTGGCGGCAGAGATTTTCGCTGAAGCCAGGCAGTAGACTGCAGGAAAACCCGCTGCTCGCGCGGCGCCAAGATCATCGATGTGAGAGGAGAGCACCATGAAACGCATGCTTACGTGGCTGGCCGCAGCAGGCCTGGCCGCCAATCTGTTCTGCGGCGCTGCATCGGCCC
>CAZZVZ010000144.1:0-7942 GCA_964657655.1 Gammaproteobacteria bacterium
CCTGCGCGAGGGCGTGGAGTTCTTCCGCTTCCTGCGCGCTCACGAGGCGGCGTAACTCGCGATGTCGGGCTGACGTGTGAACAGTAGCGATCACAACCAGGAGGTCAGCCGTCAGGTCATCATCAACGCCGACGACTTCGGCCTGCACGCTGCAGTCAACGAGGCGGTCGGCATTGCGCATCGTGATGGCATCCTGGCCAGCACCAGCCTGATGGTCTCGGGGCCCGCCGCGCAAGACGCGGTGCGCGTCGCCCGTCAGTTGCCCGGGCTCGCAGTCGGTCTGCATATCGTGCTGGTTGACGGTCGCGCCACGCTGCCTGCTGAGCGAATTCCTGATCTGGTCGATCGTGATGGCCGCTTTCGTGGCGCCATGGCGCTCGAAGGCGCGCGCTTCTTCCTCCTGCCGCGCGTGCGCCGCCAGCTGGCGGCCGAGATCGAGGCACAGTTCCAGGCATTTGCCGACACCGGACTGTCACTCGACCACGTCAACGCCCACAAGCATTTTCATCTGCACCCAACGCTGTTTCGCATGATCCTCGATACCGGCAAGCGCTTTGGCCTGAAGGCCATGCGCCTGCCGCGCGATCCTCTCATGAGCCTTGGCTTGAAGCCCTGGATGGCACTGATGCGAAGACGCATGGACCGCGCCGGCATCGTGCACAACGATGCCATGCTGGGACTGGCGGAAAGTGGCCGCTTCGACGAGGCGGCTGTGCTCGATGCGCTGCGTCACATGCCCATGGGTGTCACTGAACTGTATTTCCATCCGGCTACACTGAGCGGCTCAGCGATTGCGCCCAGCATGCCGACCTACCGCCATAGCGCCGAACTTGCCGCCCTCTTGTCGCCACGCGTACGCCAGGCGCTCGACGCCATGCATGTGACGCGCACCACCTTTGGTGCCCTGGCGGCAGCGTGAAGCGCCTTGGCTTCGTGGCCATGCTGGTCGGCCTGGCACTCATCATTGTGCTGGTGCTGCACCAAGGCGCGGCCGATATCGCCGCCATCTTGTCGCACGCAGGTCTGGTGCTGTGCTGGCTGATCCCGCTTCACCTCGTTCCCCTGGCGCTCGACGCACGTGCCTGGCAGGTGCTGCTGCTCGAAGATGCACCGCCACTTCCCTATCTGACCTGGATCGCAGCGGTGCGTGAGGCCGTCAACCGGCTGCTGCCGGCTGCCAATGTGGGCGGCGAAGTGCTCGGCATCCGGCTCGCGCGCATGCGTGTGGCGCGAGCCGGTGCTGCTGCGGCAAGCGTGATCGTGGAAGTGCTGCTGACCATGATCGGTCAATACCTGATGTGTGCAGCGGGCGTGGTACTTACGCTGATGGCGGTACGCAACGTTCCCCAGCAGGCTTCGATCGTGACAGCGCTGATGCTGTCGCTGGTGGTGCCGCTGGGGCTGCTGTTCGTGCTGCGCCGCGCCTCGGTGTTCACACGCATCGAGGTGTTCGCAAAGAAGCTGGTCGGAGGTCACAGGGCAGACTGGTCCGGTTTCAACGGGCCGGCGCTCGACCACGCGCTCAAGGGCCTGCTAAGACGACCCGCCGTGCTGGGCCAGGCCCTCGGCTGGCAACTGGCGGGCATGCTGCTTGGCGCTGGCGAGACCTGGCTCGCCCTGTTGATGCTCGGTCATCCGGTCGGCGTCCCGGCAGCGCTCTCGATCGAGGCGTTGACGCTTCTGATCCGCAGCGCCGCTTTCTTCGTGCCCGGAGGGCTCGGTGTGCAGGAAGCCGGCATCATCATGCTGGGACAGCTGTTTGGCATCGATGCGAGCGTGTCCTTGTCGCTGGCACTGGTCAAGCGCATGCGCGAAATCGTGATGGGCGTGCCGGCGCTGCTGTCCTGGCAATGGTTCGAAGCGCGGCGCTTTCGGCGCGGCACGCAAGCGGAATCACAGACCGGTACGCTTGGGGCCTAGACGAAATTTGGTACGTCCCAGTTGCCACGCCGCGAACGACACCAGAACCGACGGCAGCACCAGATCGATCGCAGCAAAGCGATCACGTTCGGTCAGGACCTGATAAATCTGGGTCAATGCACCGCCCAAATCGCCCGTCTGACTGGTCACCATGCCAGTCAGTACCAGCACCGGCAGCAGCACCGTCAGACAGAAGGCGCTCAAGGCCACAAAGCGTAGCGCCGGTCCCGTCAGACCGATCACCAGCATGGCGAAGATGGTGAGCAGCAAGGTATCGAACACCATGATCGGCAGCGCACCGGCCGGGCCTGGCACGAACAGCAGACAGGCAAGCAGTGCCACCAGCAGGCCACCTCGAATCAGCACCCGCCGAGCGCGTGCTGCCTGTTCAGGCGCCATGGCCATTGTGTGCGGCCAAGGACTTGATCAGGGCATCGACGCCGCCCTTGTTCAGCTGGGTCGCGAACTGGCCCTTGTAGAGCTGGACCAGCCACGCACCCATGATGTTGATGTCATAGATGCGGTAGCCATGCTCGCTCTTCTCGACCCGGTAGTCGATCTCGTTGTCGTCACCATTGGTGTTCATGCGGGTCGGCACAACCAGACTGCTGGCCATGGTCTGCACCGGCAGATAGCTGAACTTCACGGTGCTGTCGGAGATCTGCGTCAGTTCGGTTGCGTAGGTCCGAACCAGAAGGGTCTGGAATTCCTTGAAGAGGGCCTGCTGCTGCGCAGGCGTCGCCTGGGTCCACGCTGCTTCGCCGACCGCCAGACGCGTGGTGCGTTCAAAGTCGGTGTAGGGCAGGAATTTCTCTTCGACCTGCTTGCTGATCGCCGTCAGATCACCGTCCTTCGCCGCCGGGTTGGCGCGCACCGCCGTCAAAACCCCCTCCACCGCAGTCTTGACTGCGGCGCTGGCTTCGGCATTGGCAGCGGTGTCAGGAGCGGCTTGCGCTGATAGGGCGACACAGAGCGTCACAGCAAAGAGAGGAAGCGTCACAAATCTGCGATACGCGCCTTGGGAACGGAATGGCTTCAAAATAGGGAACCGAACGGGGAAAGAGGAGTGCCAATTGTGCCCCAAAAAGAGATCTCTTCTGTGAGGCTGCCATTTGCCACTAAAGCGCCGTTCATTTCTTCTGGAGGAAGCCGATCGGCCGGTGATCGTAGACGAGTATCTCGCGAACTATCGAAAGCACAACACTTGCAAGCCACCGGGCCACGTATTCATCGAGCGTCTATGACATCCCGTGAAGTACGAGCATGGCTATTTTCATGCTCACGACTCATTCGCTGCCGCGCGCCGGCATACCCAACCACCTACGTTCTTCGACTAGCGCAAACACCTTCCAAGAGCACCCGTACCGATTCCTCGACATCTTGAAGAAAGCTGACCTGATCAGGATTTCTTGAATGGCGGCGGTGTTCGCGGTATTTGTCCATTTTTCGCTCAAGCGCCGAATGCGTCGAGCATTCTCACAAGATCCTGCACCTGCGTCTTGCGCGCGGGCTGTTGCTCAACCATATCGAGATACGAACGGATAAGTTCTGCCTCGCGCACACTTTCAATGTGACCCCGATCAAGGATTTTCTGCAGTTTATTGGCGTGCTGTTCGAAAAAGCCGGGCCAATACCGTTCGACGATATTGAAAAATTCTTGCAAGACCTCCTTCCGCCTTGCTGTACTCAAGCCAGAGACGCTCGTGCCCTGCGCAAATTCAGTTGCAAACTGCGTGAAGCCAGAGGTGACCCCTGCCCTTTGCTCCTTCAAAAATTCAGGCGTGGCAATAAATTTTTCAAGTCGATCAGCTCCCTGCAGATATACAGGTCCGGAGCACGCCAAGGGTGCTTCTGGTTGCTTGCTCAGATAGAAGCCGAGCTCTCGATAGATACTAACAATATTTTCTGCCCTGCTCATTATTGATAGACCCGAAATCTTGGCGGTGAGTTATCTGGAACCGAACGACCGAAATCGGCATTCGACTTCTGCATATATTCGCCTCCATTCTCGTGCTGCAAGGTCTTGCGACCCAGAGCTCGCTCCATCGAAATTATTGTCATCTACGAGATCCTTGCAGGCGGCAGGGCTCCTCAAGCAGGGCGAGATCTCGCGTAGCCAGGTCGCGCTGCTGCGGGCATGAGCACCTCACTCGGTATAATGCGCCATTCTGAGTTGGCAGCGCCCTGGCTGGCTGCCGAGCCCCATGCTTTCCACGTTCATCGCGCAGGTCGTCCGCTTTTCGATTCGCCACTCCAAAAGCGTCGTCCTCGCGTCTGTGGTCGTCGCAGGGCTGAGTGTCTACTACTGCGCCAATCATTTCGCAATCAATACCGATGTCGGTCGTCTGATCGACAGTCACGATCCGATCACCGAGCGCGACCACGCGCTATCGCTGGCGTTCCCGCAGCGTGACGATGTCACGCTGGTGGTGGTCAGCGCGCCCGCCGCGGAACTGGCCGACGCCGCAGCCACAGAGCTTGCCGAAAAACTGGCCAATGATCACATCCATGTGAAGAGCGTGTCGCAGCCCTCAGCCGGCCCCTTCTTCGCGCATCAGGGGCTGCTCTACCTGCCGCTTGCCGATGTCACCAAACTCTCCGATCAGCTCAGGACGGCCAGGCCACTGCTCAATTCGCTGGCCCACGATCCGTCGCTGCGTGGCATCTCGAACCTCCTCGCCGTGACCCTCGCCGTCCCGCTGCAGACCGGCAAGGTGCAGCTCGCCGACATGAAATCGCTCATGTCGCAAAGCGCGTTGGTGATCCGCAAAATCCTCAAAGATGAGCCGGCCGCGATCAGTTACCAGGCACTGCTCGACCATGGCAGCGATGCAGATTCCAAGCTTGATACCAAGCCGGCCGTCAGCCTGATCGAAGTCCATGCGGTACTTGACTACACGGCGCTGGCGGCTGGTGCCGACAGTGCCGATGCCATCCGTGCTGCCGCGCACGACCTGAAACTCGACTCGCGCTATGAGGCCGAGGTCCATCTGACAGGCGCCATCCCGCTTGCCGATGAAGAGTTTTCTTCGGTGGCCGAAGGGGCGCTCCCCAACGCCATCGGCACCCTAGTGGTCGTCATCTTCATTTTGTTCCTTGCATTGCGTTCAGCCAAGCTGGTGTTTGCCACGGCCATGGTGCTGGTGATCGGGCTACCCGTCACCGCGGCTCTCGGCCTGTTGCTGGTGGGCGCCTACAACATGATTTCGGTCGCTTTCGCCGTATTGTTCGTGGGACTGGGGATCGACTTCAGCCTTCAGTTCGGCGTGCGCTACCGCGAGATGCGCCATCTCGATGATCGTATCGAACAGGCGCTGATCGAGACGGCCCAGTCGATCGCCCTGCCGCTCACGCTTGCTGCGGTCGCCACCGCAGTCAGCTTCTTTGCCTTCCTGCCGACCGACTACCGCGGCGTCTCGGAGCTGGGCGAGATTGCCGGGGTCGGCATCCTGTTCGTGGCCTTTCCACTGGCCCTGACTTTTCTGCCCGCCATGGTCACTTTCCTCAACCCCGGGCTCGAGCCGCGCGCACCTGGTTACGCCTGGCTTGCGCCGCTTGATCATTTCTTCGACGTGAAGAGGAAAGCGGTGCTGCTGGTCACTGCAGTGATCATCATCGGCGGCCTGCCACTGCTGTTCTGGCTGCATTTCGATTTCAATCCGCTGCACCTGAAGGACCCCCACAGCGAATCGATGGCGACGCTCGCGACGCTGTCGGACGCGCCTGACACCGGCGTCAACGATGTCAACGTCCTGACCGATGAAGCACATGTCAGCGCCATCGCAGCACGTCTGGCCCAGGTGCCCGAGGTCGGCCGCGTGGTGACCCTGTCGACCTTCATCCCTGCCGATCAGGCTGAAAAACTGGCCGCCATCGGTGCTGCGCGCGAGGTGCTCGGACCAGTGCTGACCCAGCCCGTGCAGCCGGCCGCGTCAGACGGCGCGCGCGTCGCGGCGTTGCGTAACGCTGCCTTGGCGCTCGACAGTGCAGTGCTCGACCACCCAGGTGACGGCGCCCTGGAAGCCGGCGAATTATCGGTGCAGCTCAAACAACTGGCCGCGGCCAGGCCAGAAATGCGCGACCACGCCGAGCAGGCTTTCGCGCTGCCGCTGCGGCTGGCACTGGCGCGTCTTGCCACGTTGCTGGAACCGTCTGCCGTGACGCGCGCCACGCTGCCTCAGGCATTGATCGATGAATGGCAGAACGCCCGCGGTCAATGGATCATTGAAGTCAGTCCCAGGGTGGCGACCGGTCAGAATGCCAGCGACGAACGCATGCTGGCGCGTTTTGCCGATGCAGTCCTCGCGGCCGAACCGAGCGCGGTCGGTGGCCCGATCTCGATTCTCGACTCGGCCCACACCATCGAGCATGCTTTCATCGAGGCCGCGCTGCTGGCCTTGCTGTCCATCACTATCTTGCTGTGGCTGACCTTGAAGCGTTTTGCGGATGTGCTGCGCACCCTGGTACCGCTGCTGGTGTCGATGGGCGTGACGCTGGAGCTGTGCGTGGTGCTCGGCATCAACCTCAACTTCGCCAACATCATCGCGCTGCCGCTGCTGCTTGGCGTTGGCGTCGCCTTCAAGATCTATTACGTACTTGCCTGGCGCGCCGGACATCAGCAGCTGCTGCAATCGAGCCTGACGCAGGCCGTGCTGCTGTCTGCTGCCACCACAGGGACAGCCTTCGGCAGTCTTTGGCTGTCGCACCATGCCGGCACATCGAGCATGGGTAAACTGTTAGCTCTGTCGTTATTCTGCACCTTGATCGGTGCGGTGTTCTTCCAGCCCATTCTGATGGGCCGGCCGCGCCATGATGCACCCGTATCACCGGCACCCTAGCCGAGTTGCTGATCTTTCGTCGAAAGTCGTCCATGAATCCTTGCAAACCAATCGCTGCCTTGCTGCTCGCGCTGACCGGATCAACCACGTTGGCATCGGCCCTTCCTGCCGATACCGGTATCAACTGGAACATGAGCGCCGATGAAATCGCGTCGAGCTGTGTCGTCAATCTGAAGATCGCACAGGATCGCATCGCAGCGCTTGAAAAGGCGCAGCCGCACGCCACGTCCTTTGAAAATGGCCTCGGTGCCGTCGAGCGCATTGGCGCGGACGCGAACGACTCGCTGGTTGCACAGACCCAGCTCTCTCAGATTGCGGTGGAAAAGGCAGTGCGCGATGCGTCGAGCGACTGCTCGGACAAGCTGACCGCCTTCAACACGCAGGTGAGCGCCGATCCGGTGATCTACCGCTACGCACAGTTCGCTTTGGCGCATGCGCCCGATGGCGCCACGAAACAGCTGGCCAAAATCTATCTTGAGCAGGGGCGTCAGGCCGGCGCCTCGCTCTCGCCCGTGCAACGCAAGAAGGTGACTGCGCTGCTCGATCAGCTCACCAAGCTGCAGACTCAGTTCATGAAGCGATTGGGCGAAGACCAGTCAGTGCTCCACATCACGGAGGAGGAGTCGAAATCCTTGCCTGCCGAATTCATCAAGACCTTGAAGACAGAGGACCAGGGCTTCATCGTCCCCGTCAATGAGAGCACCATCCAGGCCTTCTTGCGCGCCGAGTCATCGTCGGAGACGCGTCGCCGTTACGCCGTCGTGTTCAACAATCGCGGCGGCGAGGAAAATGTCAGGCGGCTGTCAGAGGCGGTCAGGCTGCGCGACCAGATCGCCCATCTGGCTGGTTTCAAGACCTGGGCAGACTATCAACTCGACAGCAAGGTCGCCAAGACGCCGCAGCGCGCTCTGGATCTGCTCAATCAGGTCGATGAGGCATCCCTGCCCAAGGCACGCGCCGAGATGGATGAACTGGCAAAGCTCAAGGTCGCAGACGGCGACAGCAGCCCGTTTAGTCTCTGGGATGTGCCCTACTACCAGGAAAAGCTCAAGCAGCAGCGCTTCTCGGTCGACGATAACGCGCTGCGCCAGTACTTCCCGGTCGACAAGGTGATCCCGGCGCTGCTCGGGATCTATCAGAAGCTGCTCGGGGTGCGCGGTGCGTTCGCGACGCGCCTGTCGTAC
>CAZZVZ010000145.1:0-2567 GCA_964657655.1 Gammaproteobacteria bacterium
TGCCCAACAAGTGATACATGCAATACAGGGCATCCGTCGGCTGGATACTCTACTTACGCAGCCAAGCGAGATAAGTATCGGATCACCTACCAAGGCGGCTATGTCGAACTGCAAAACGTTTCTCTGAACAGCGTCCCGGTGCTGCTCGTCGAGCTCCGTGCTCAGTAGATCGATGTGGGCAATCGACAGTCAGATCCGCGTTAAAGCAGGCTCGCGTCGGCGCGGCGATCCTTTCTAAATCGATCATAGGTTCATTGCCAAGTGCGCCGCGGCTGACAGGTGCTTAAGCCATGACGGTCGGCTCTCCCTATAGGCGACCAGCCGCTATGGGTCGACATCTGACTGTCATTCAGCGCCTGGCTGCACTCAACGACGTCTTAATTCCGCGGTGGTTAAGAAGGAATTGGCATTCCCGTCCGGAAAAAGGCCAGCGCTTATTTCCAAACGCTGACCTAATATCCAAGCAGTTAGTGAGTACTGTCGCGGAGAATGAGGCTTGATGGGGTGGCTGATGGGACTCGAACCCACGACAACCGGAATCACAATCCGGGACTCTACCAGCTGAGCTACAGCCACCACGAGTAACGCGGGAACCGCGTTAAGCACTACGAGAAACTGGCCTGCCCGGCGGGACTCGAACCCACAACCCCCGGCTTAGAAGGCCGGTGCTCTATCCGGTTGAGCTACGGGCAGCTGCCCTGACTCGAACCACCGTCAGATCAAAAAAATGGTCGGGGTGGAGAGATTCGAACTCCCGACATCCTGGTCCCAAACCAGGCGCGCTACCAGGCTACGCTACACCCCGACGAAGCCTGACATGATACCGCGACGCGCCATAGCCGGTCAATCGACGCTGTTATTCGGAGACGAAATCGAGCTTTGCAGGCGACGCGGTGCGCTCAAGAACCAGTTTGATACGCTTGGGGTTGCCCTCGGTGATCACATTCTGCGGAATGTCCGTGGCATAGATGATGGTGCTGCCGGCATAAACGCTGGCAGTCACCACATAGCGGTGCTCGGGGTCAATCTCACCGCCGTCGTACTTCAACCTGAAACTGATCGGCAGACGTGTCAGCTGCTCGATGCGCTGCTCTGCCACAATATCCATCCTGCCATCGCGGCGCGACATATCTTCAAGACGCACGATGACGACGCTTCCCGGCGTCAATGGTCCCGGATCACCCTGAACAATGCTTCCGCTGAGCGAAGAGAATGAAGGGTCAGGAGGGACGATGCCGCAAGAAGATGCGGCAATGGAGAGACTCGCTGCGAACCACGGGGCGAGCCGACGCGGTGAGGAAGAAGACACGAACATACAGACCGTAGGCTATCACGAAGGTTCCACCGACGCTTGACGCGGCGCGTCAGGAAACCGGTGATACGCCCTACCCTTTTTTAGCCAAAGCGACCGGTGATGTAGTCCTCGGTCTGCTTCTTGGAAGGCTTGATGAAGATCTGGTCTGTGTTGCCGACTTCGATCAGTTCGCCAAGGTACATATAGGCCGTGTTATCTGAACAGCGCGCAGCCTGCTGCATGTTGTGCGTCACGATGACAACCGTGTAGTCACTCTTGAGTTCGTCGATCAGCTCTTCGATCTTGGCAGTCGAGATCGGGTCAAGCGCTGAACACGGCTCATCGAGCAATAGCACTTCTGGCTTGATGGCGATGCCACGCGCGATGCAAAGCCGCTGCTGCTGACCACCTGACAAACCATTGCCGCTCTGATGCAGTTTGTCCTTCACCTCGTTCCACAAGGCGGCCTTGGTAAGCGCCCATTCGACACGCTCATCCATCTCTCCCTTGGAGAGACGTTCAAACAGCTTCACACCGAATTCGATATTGTTGTAGATCGACATGGGAAACGGTGTCGGCTTTTGGAACACCATGCCAATCTTCGAGCGGATCAGCGCTACATTCTTGGTGGTGGTCAGCAGATTCTCACCGTCCATGTTGATCTCGCCCTCGGCACGCTGGTCGGGATAGAGCTCATACATGCGGTTGAGCGTGCGCAGCAGGGTCGACTTGCCGCAGCCAGAGGGTCCGATAAACGCGGTGACCTTCTTTTCCGGAATCTCGAGCGAGATGTTCTTCAGGGCGTGATATTTGCCGTAGTAGAAATTCAGGTTGCGAATCGTCAGCTTGATGTTTCCCACAGGCGCCGGATTGCTGCTGCTGGACAATGAGGAGGTCAACATAGTTATTTGGAGGGTTTCGAGAACAGCACGCGCGCCAGAATGTTAAGCGTCAGAACGCCGATCGTGATCAGGAAAACACCGGCCCAGGCCAGCTGTTGCTGATTCTCGAACGGACCCATCGCAAAATCGAAAATCATCTTCGGCAGGTTGGCCATGGGACGATTCAGATCCAGACTCCAGAACTGATTCGACAAGGCGGTAAACAGAAGTGGCGCGGTCTCGCCGGAAATGCGAGCGACCGCCAGCAAGATTCCGGTGACGACGCCAGAACGCGCGGCCTTGAGGGTGATCATCATGATCACGCGCCACTTGGGGGTACCCAGGGCAAAGGCCGCTTCGTCGGAACCATGGTTCACGTGTGGAATCCAAAC
>CAZZVZ010000145.1:2577-4596 GCA_964657655.1 Gammaproteobacteria bacterium
TGTTCTCGGTGGTTCTTACGACCACCGGAATCACCAGCAGTGCCAGCGCGATCACACCTGCAAATCCCGAGAAGCCTCCCATGTTGGCCACATAGATCGCGTAGACGAACAGCCCGATCACGATCGACGGCGCAGACAGCAAGATGTCGTTGATGAAGCGCGTCGCCGGACTGAGCCATCCGCGCTCACCATACTCAGCCAGGTACACCCCGGCCAGGATTCCCAGAGGTGTGCCGATCAGGGTCGCCAGCGAAACCATGATCACTGAACCCGCGATGGCATTGGCAAGACCTCCACCCTCGGCACCCGGCGCTGGCGTCATCTGATAGAAGAGCGAAAATGACATGCCGCCGATGCCGAGCGTGAGCGTGGTCAGCAGAATCCAGATCAGCCATACCAGGCCGAAAGCCATGGCGCATAGCGACAGCGTCAGGGCCACCGTGTTGACCGCCTTGCGCCTGGCGAACATCTGTTCGCGCGAGATCGTGCTCAAGAACGGGTTCCTTCGCTCGCCTGCAAACGCAACAGCAGAAACTTGGACGCTGCCAGCACCAAGAAGGTGATCACAAACAGCACCAGGCCGAGCTCGATCAGGGCGGAGGTATGCAATCCGGGGCTCGCCTCGGAGAACTCGTTGGCAAGCGCCGACGTAATCGAGTTGCCTGGCGAGAACAGTGAGATGTCGTTCAGCAGATTGGTGTTACCGATCACAAACGTGACTGCCATGGTTTCGCCGAGCGCGCGACCAAGACCGAGCATTACGCCGCCGACCACACCCGCCTTGGTATAGGGCAGCACCACGCGCCAGACCACTTCCCAGGTCGTGCCACCAAGTCCGTAGACAGATTCCTTGAGCATCGGCGGGGTTACTTCGAAGACATCGCGCATCACGGCCGCGATGAACGGGATGATCATGATGGCGAGAATGAAACCGGCACACAAAAGGCCAATACCGATCGGCGGACCTTGAAACAGTGCACCGATGAACGGCAGGCGCCCCAGCGTCGCGCCAAGAGGCACTTCGAGGTACTTGGCAAAGATGGGTGAGAACACCAGCAGGCCCCACATGCCGTACACAATTGACGGAATCGCTGCCAGCAACTCGATGGCAATCCCGAGCGGGCGCCGCAACCATGCAGGCGACAACTCGGTCAGGAACAAGGCGATGCCAAAACTGACCGGCACCGCGATCACCAGTGCAATGGCCGAGGTCACAAGCGTGCCGTAGATCGGCACCAGTGCGCCGAAATGGTTGGCAGGCGGATCCCACTCTGCGGTGGTGAGGAAATGAAAACCGAACTGGCGCAGTGTCGGCCAGGAACTGATGATGAGCGAAACGATAATGCCGGCGAGCAGACAAAGCGTCAGGAACGCGGCACCACGCGTCAGATTGAAAAACAGGGCGTCGCCGAAACCAGAGCGCTGGGCGCTTGGTTCCTCGGGCGTCGGCTCAAGTCGATGAGCATCGGCAGGCAGGTTTACAGCAGAAGCAACTGCATCCATTCAGGGGTCTCTAAGCGTGACACACACCCGGTGCCAGGCACCGGATGTGTATTGACAGCGATACGACTACTTGTAGCTTACGGCTTTGCCAGAGCTGTCCTTGATCTGGCCCCACGATGCGTCGATCGACTTCACCAGGTCCGCAGGCAGCGGCACGTAGTCAAGGTCAGCAGCCAGCTTCTGGCCATTGTTGAATGACCACTGGAAGAACTTCAGCACCTCGGCTGCCTGTTCGGGCTTTGCCTGCGTCTTGTCCATCATGACGAACGTCGAAGCGGCAATCGGCCATGCATCCTTGCCTGGCTGATTGGTGATCACAACGTAATACCGGTTCTTTTCCCATTCCGCGCCGGCAGCTGCTGCCTGAAAGGATTTTTCCTCGGGCTGAACGTAATTGCCGGCGGCGTTTTGTACTAGCACATAGTCCATCTTCGACTGCTTGGCATAGGCATACTCAACATAACCAATGGAGCCGGGCAGGCGCTGAACGTAAAGCGATACGCCTTCGTTACCCTT
>CAZZVZ010000145.1:4606-7886 GCA_964657655.1 Gammaproteobacteria bacterium
CCGCCGGTGCCAACCGGCCAGTTCACAGTCGTGCCTTCGCCGACCTTGGTCTTCCACTCCGGGCTGACCTTCGCCAGATAGTTGGTGAAATTAAAACTGGTACCAGAACCGTCGGCGCGACGCACCACGGCAATCGCGGTCTCGGGGAGCTTGAGCGAAGGGTTCAAGGCGGTGATCTCGGGATCGTCCCACTTGGTCAGCTTGCCAAGAAAGATGTCAGCAAGGACAGTACCGGTAAGCTTCATCTGGCCGGCCTGGACGCCTGGCAGATTGATCACGGGCACGATCCCTCCGATGATGACCGGGAACTGCACCAGGCCATTGGCATCCAGATCCGCTGCAGTCATGGGCGCATCGGAAGCACCGAAGTCGACCGTCTTGGCTTCAATTTGCTTGATGCCGGCGGCCGAGCCGATCGATTGATAGTTCACCCGGTTGGGCGTCGCTTTGCTGTAGGCGTCCGCCCACTTGGCGATGACAGGGGCCACGAAACTCGACCCGGCTCCGGTCAGGTCGGTGGCCTGCGCCGCCATACATGCGAAGGCGGCGATGGCCGCGACGCCAGCTTTCAAAGACATCCTCATTGGTTCTCACCTGACATTTTAGAAGGTGAAAGCACAATACGTCCGAGCGATGACAAGATTATGACAGTGCGCTTTTTTTCCACATTGTGAAATTAGGCGCGGGGCAAAACTGCCGCGATTCGCTCTGCAGCATTTCCAGCCATCTCGGTCGACGCCGCCTCCACCATGACACGCAGCAGGGGCTCTGTACCTGATGGCCGAATCAGCACGCGCCCGTGGACGCCGAGTTCTGCCTCCACCGCGCGCTGCTCGGCGGCAAGCGGCTCGAAGCTACTCCAGTCGAAGCTGCGCGGCACCGGGACGTTGATCAGGCGCTGCGGCAACAGGGTGACGTCCTCGGTCAGTTCGGCGAGCGACTTGCCACTGCGGCAAATCGCAGAGAGCACCTGCAGGGCACTGACGATACCGTCACCGGTGCTGTGCTTTTCAAGACAAAGAAGATGGCCGGAGCTTTCGCCGCCCCAAATCCAGGAGTTCTTCTGCATCAGTTCCAGCACGTAACGGTCGCCGACCTTGGCCCGGCCAAAAGGCACACCAAGTCGGCCAATCGCCTGTTCAACCGCAAGATTGGTCATCAGGGTGCCGGCCACTCCCGACCGCTTGCCACTTGCCACACCGTCGGCGACCACGATGTAGAGCAGTTCGTCACCGTTGTAGATGCGCCCGCTTGAATCGGCCATGATGACGCGATCGGCGTCGCCATCAAGCGCGACACCCAGGTCCGCCGAATGAGCCCGCACAGCTGCCTGCAATGCTTCGGGGTGCGTCGCACCACAGGACTGGTTGATATTAAAGCCGTTCGGCGTCGCGCCTATTGCGATCACTTCGGCGCCGAGCTCATGAAACACATGGGGTGCCACATCGTAGGCGGCGCCGTGCGCACAATCGATCACGATCTTCTTGCCGCGCAGGCTGAACTCCTGCGGGAAGGTTGACTTGCAGAACTCGATATAGCGCCCGGCCGCATCGGTAATGCGTTGTGCGCGGCCGAGCGCTTGCGGTGCCACGCACACCATCGGCTCCTCGAGGGCGCGCTCGATTTCGATCTCGGACGCGTCGGGCAGCTTTGATCCATCCGACGAGAAGAACTTGATGCCATTGTCGTGATGGGGATTGTGAGAGGCACTGATCACCACCCCTGCTGCGAGGCGCAAGGCGCGTGTTAGATAGGCAATCGCTGGGGTCGGCATCGGCCCGGTCAGGCGCACATTGACGCCTGCTGCGGTAAAACCTGCCTGGAGCGCTGCCTCGAGCATGTAGCCAGACACCCGCGTGTCTTTGCCGATCAGGACCGCAGGACGTGCCATCTTGGCATCGCGCGCCACCACGCAGCCAACCGCATAGCCCAGGCGCAGCACGAAGTCCGGTGTGATAGGCGGCTCACCGACCCTGCCACGCACGCCGTCGGTGCCAAAATATTTTCTTGCCATTGCGAATCCCTTAGTGCTGCTGCGCGCCGACGGTCTGCCATACATTGAGCGCGTCGACGGTCGCTGCCACGTCATGACAGCGAATTATGCGCGCGCCGCGCTCGAATGCGGCCAGCGCGCCAGCAACGCTGGCGCCAACCCGGTTTTCCGGACTGCGGCCCGTGATCGCACCAAGCATGCTCTTTCTGGACAGGCCGATCAGGATGCCGGCCGTGTCCAGCTGCTGAAGCTTCGCTAAGCCGCGCAGCAGCTCGGTATTGTGTTTGACGCGCTTGCCAAAGCCAAAGCCTGGATCAACCACGATGCGCTCAAGGACGATCCCGGCAGCGCTTGCTTGCCCGACCCGGTCAGCCAGGAACTCGAATACTTCTTCGACCACATCGTCGTAGTGCGGCGCGACCTGCATGCTGACGGGGTCGCCTTGCATGTGCATCAGCACCACGCCGCACTCGCTTGCCGCCACGGCGGCGACGGCACCGGGCTGTCTTAATGCATAAATATCGTTGATGATCGAGGCACCGGCGCGCAACGCGGCCAGCATCACTTCTGGCTTGTAGGTATCAACCGACAGCGGGACGGGTGCATCGCGCAGTGCCTCGAGCACTGGCATCAGGCGCTCGAGTTCCTCGTCGAGGCCAACCGGCGTGGCACCTGGCCGGCTCGACTCGGCCCCCAGATCGAGCACGTGCGCCCCCTCGCCGATCATCTGCTCGGCTCGCTTGAGCGCTGCATCTCTCGATGAGGTCTGACCGCCATCGGAAAACGAATCAGGCGTCGCGTTCAGGATACCCATCACGAGCGGGCGATCGAGCGCGAGCGAGAACCGACCGCATTGCCACGGAGACAAGGCCACTGAAAGCTCCAGAGTCAAAACAAAAAAAGGGCCGGCATTTGCCGACCCTTTCCTTTACATCGTTACCTTACGCAGGCTGCGTCGTACCGTTGGCCGGCTTGACTTCGACCCCGGTGTTGCCGCCACCCGGGGGCGTATCGCCCGTGGGGCCGCGCGTGGTGCTCTTCGGCGGCCGCGGGGGCAGGCCCGCCATGATGTCGTTGACCTGATCCGCATCGATGGTTTCCCATTCGAGGAGAGCCTTGGTCATCGCCTCGACCTTGTCGCGGTTGTCCTGCAGAAGCTTGCGAGCCAGCGTGTACTGCTCGTCGAGAATCCGGCGAATTTCCGCGTCGACCTTTTGCTGCGTGCCTTCGGACACGGCCCGCGACGACATCCGGCCAAAAGACTGGTCCGACTCGGTGTCGACATAG